>JAFNUD010000079.1 GCA_017384225.1 Paludibacteraceae bacterium | reverse complement strand
GCTTGCGCTGGTTACAAGGTGATTGACAACAATGGCTTCAAATCAGTAGCTGAGGGTATCAAGGCTGCTCGCAAAGCAAAAGCAGACATCATCGTGCTCTGCTCAAGCGACGACGAGTACGCTACATACGCTCCACAAGCATGGTTGCAACTCGAGGGCGCTAAAGAGCTCTTTATCGTGGCTGGTGCTCCTGCTTGCGCAGAAGACTTGCAAAAACTCGGTATCACCAACTTCATCAACGTACGAAGCAATGTACTCGAGACCTTGAAAAAGTTTAACGAACAACTCCTTAATAAGTAAACAGCTTACTAAACAGGGATTATTTTTCACAACAAAAATTATAGAAAATTAAACCAAAAATTATCAAAAATTTTCATTCCTTGTTGGTGAAAGAAATATTATAACGAAGATTGATTAACATTATTCAAAATTAAATGGACAACACTCAGACATATGACGCTTTGCTTTACAAGATTGTAGGTGCTGCGATGGCTGTGCATTCAGAGTTGAAATATGGACTCTTGGAGCCTGTATATCAAGAAGCATTATGCATGGAATTGGAGCAGCGTGGTATGGAGTTTTGTGCAGAAGAAAACATACCAATATATTACAAAGGTGTTTTGATGAAGAAACAATATCGTATGGACATCGTCTGTGGTGATATTATTGTAGAATTGAAATCAGTTGAAGAATTGCTCCCAGAGCATCGTTCGCAACTATTTAACTACCTACGATTGACTCAAAAACCAGTTGGCATGTTAATTAATTTTGGACAACCAAGTCTTCATTTTGAAAAATATTATTTCGACGCCGAAAGTAATGAAGTAGTACTCTATAGTTACTACAAAGAAGAAATGATAAATAATTTTTGATAATTTTCGGTCAAAATTTTGAGTAATTTTTGTTAAAAAGATAATACCTGGTTCTTGGCTCAAAAAAATGAAAGTTATGAAACCAAATTTTAAAGATATTGATATCAAGAAAGTGGCTGCTTCGCATGTAGAAGGAGCTAACGAAGCTAACTGGAAAACACCAGAACTCATTGATGTTAAGCCAGTTTATACCAAAGAAGACCTCGAGGGCATGGAGCACCTTAACTACGCTTCAGGTATCCCACCATTCCTCCGTGGCCCCTATAGCGCGATGTATCCATTGCGTCCTTGGACCATCCGCCAATACGCAGGTTTCTCTACAGCAGAGGAGTCTAACGCGTTCTACCGCCGTAACTTGGCTTCTGGTCAAAAGGGTCTGTCAGTAGCATTCGACCTTCCAACTCACCGTGGTTACAACGCCGACAATATGCGCGTGGTAGGTGATGTGGGTAAAGCCGGTGTATCTATCTGCTCACTCGAGGATATGAAAGTATTGTTCGCTGGAATTCCATTGAACAAGATGTCTGTGTCTATGACTATGAACGGTGCCGTTCTTCCTATCCTGGCGTTCTATATCAACGCAGGTTTGGAGCAAGGTGCTAAACTCGAAGAGATGGCGGGTACAATCCAAAACGATATCCTCAAGGAGTTCATGGTGCGTAACACCTATATCTATCCTCCTAAGTTCTCTATGAAGATTATCGCTGATATCTTCGAGTATACTTCACAAAACATGCCTAAGTTCAACTCTATCTCTATCTCTGGTTACCACATGCAAGAGGCAGGTGCTACCGCAGATATCGAGTTGGCTTACACCTTGGCTGACGGTATGGAGTACCTCCGCGCTGGTGTGAACGCAGGTATGGACGTTGATACCTTCGCTCCACGCTTGTCATTCTTCTGGGCAATCGGTATGAACCACTTCATGGAGATCGCTAAGATGCGTGCTGGTCGTATGTTGTGGGCTAAGATCGTGAAGTCTTTCGGCGCGAAGAACCCTAAATCAATGGCACTTCGTACCCACAGCCAGACATCTGGTTGGTCACTCACCGAGCAAGATCCATTCAACAACGTAGGTCGTACCTGTATCGAGGCTATGGGTGCAGCTTTGGGTCACACCCAATCATTGCACACCAACGCATTGGACGAGGCTATCGCATTGCCAACTGACTTCTCTGCTCGTATCGCTCGTAACACTCAGATCTACATCCAAGAGGAGACTAAGGTATGTAAGGCTATCGACCCATGGGCAGGTTCTTACTACGTTGAGCAATTGACTCAAGAGCTCGCTGAGAAAGCTTGGGCACACATCCAAGAAATTGAGAAGCTCGGCGGTATGGCTGCTGCTATCGAGACCGGTATTCCAAAAATGCGTATCGAGGAGGCTGCTGCGCGCACACAAGCTCGCATCGACTCTGGTGAGCAAAAGATTATCGGCGTGAACGAGCACCGCTTGGCTCACGAGGATCCAATCGATATCCTTGAGATCGACAACACCGCAGTACGCGAGGAGCAAGTGGCTCGTTTGCGAGAACTTCGTGCGAAACGCGATGAAGCTGCTGTACAAGAGGCACTCGCAGAGATTACCGCTACTGTACAAGAGTGGGCAGATGGTAAAAAGTGCTCTAACAACTTGCTCGCTTTGGCAGTTAAGGCAGCAGGTCTTCGTGCTTCATTGGGCGAGATCTCTGACGCTTGCGAGAAAGTGGTTGGACGCTATTCAGCAACTATTAGAACTATTTCAGGCGTGTACGCATCAGGAACTAAGAATGACGAGTTCTTCGTTAAGGCACAAGAACTCACAGCAGCATTTGCTAAGCAAGAGGGTCGTCAACCTCGTATCATGAT
>JAFNUD010000078.1 GCA_017384225.1 Paludibacteraceae bacterium | reverse complement strand
TGTCCGACACAGACAAATATCCGCCTTGCTATCGCATCATCCCATCATTGTCCAAGTTGACGATACATTCCTGGATGTCTGCCCTCCAAATGGAACGCTTTGAGCAAAAAAACGCCCATTTAATCGAAAGATTACGCTTTTGCAACAACCATTGGGAGGATGCTTTTTTCATTACTTTGGCACGTAATTTCGGGTTCAGCATCAATGCTGATGCCTTTGAGGAATGGGCCAAGCACATCCCTTTACGAGCCATAGACAAGCATCGTGACAATCTCTTCCAAGTAGAAGCATTCTTCTTTGGTCAAGCCGGTATTTTAGACGATATCGACGGGGATGAATATTATCTCAAGTTGAAACGTGAATACGAATATTTGGCACATAAGTTCGAATTAAACCCCATGGACGTTACCCGCTGGCGCTTCCTCCGTCTGCGTCCCAACAACTTTCCGCATGTCCGTATCGCCCAACTGGCCAATCTCTACCATCGGTCGTATGGATTACTCTCCCAACTCATGGAGAAAGAAACAATCAAAGAGGTACGTGATTTACTTCGAGGAGGAACATCGGAATATTGGATTAACCATTATACCTTTGGAGGATGCTCTCCTTCGTATCCAAAGACACTTAGTGACAGTTCACTTAACCTGATTATCATAAATACAATCGTTCCCTTCCTTTACGCTTATGGCATTCACAGAGGAAAAGAAAAACTATGTACAAGAGCAACCACGTTTCTGGAAGAACTAAAACCGGAGAACAATCACATCATCCGTATGTGGTGCGAATGCGGGCTTAAGGTAGCCCATGCCGGAGACAGTCAAGCACTTATCCAACTCAAGAAAGAATATTGCGACAAAAAGAAATGTCTGTATTGCCGAATTGGATATGAATATTTGAAAAGGAAATAAAAAAGCGGGAGGCCCTCTCATCACTGAGAAGACCTCCCTAAAATATAGTTTTAAAGAGAGAAATATCTCTTTAGGGTAACTTTATCTAACAACTACACGGAATACCACATAATTGAAGTTACCACTCTTTGTATAGCCATTTGGCACACTTGTTATTACAACAGGAAGGCCATAGGTTTTTCCTGATTCCAAATCAGTTGTCTTTACTGTCAATGGAACTGTTGTCAATTGAGTCTGCTTTTCAATTGTCAAAGAAGCAGGCAAAGAATAAGCCGAAGCAGGAAGCGGTTCATAGCTACCCAAATATGTCTCATCCATAGCCAAACCAACCTGAATAGTTTCATTTTGGTTTCTCCAATCAGCGATTGTATAATTTACCATCAAATCGAAAGTAGCATCAGCACCCTTATTGACAGTTTTCTGAACATAGTGCTTTGCATAAGGCAATTCGATGACAACTCCCATTTTATCCCAATCTACCAAGTATTCATCTTCCAAGCAAGATACGTTGGTAAATGCCATCAAGACAATCAATAATAATGAATATATCTTTGTTTTCATATTGTTTCTATTATTTGGTTATTGATATGCTTCTGCAGATTCTCTGTCTTCATTCTTCTGATCCCAGAATACGAGAGAAGAGTAAAAATTAACTTCACCTTCTGCATCATGATTTTCAGGGTTCAAAGTCTTTTCACCGTTTGGATATGGAAGGCGTGCAACCAACTTCTTACCTGTAGTTTGGCTGTTAGAGAACTTCAAAGTCGGATAATCTGTTCTTCTTTGTTCGCTCCAAGCTTCCAATGGGTCTACCATGAAAAGGCTGATCCACTTCTGCAATTGGATAGCTTCCAACTTTTCTTCATTTGTAGTCATCAAATTCCAGTTAACGGCCTTGTTGTCTTGTGACAAGAAGATCTGTGCTGCTTCTGCTGCACTACCTGTAATAGCTGGACATGCACCATAGTCATTGATAGAAGCATCTTGCAAAGAAGCTTCAAACATAGTCATAGCACTGATCACAGCATTTTCGTAATATTCTTGAGCCTTAGCATCTCCACCAGGAATCATGCCACGCAATGCAGCTTCAGCCAAATAGAAACCAACCAAAGAACCTGACATTACTACAACATCAGCCAAAGGACCATCAACTGTAGAGCTTGTACGACACAAAGCCGGGTAACCCATTGTTGAAACAAACTCGTTACCTGCCGGAGCCATCTGACCAAAAGGTACACCAATGTAACGTTCATTTTCCAAACCAAATGCAGCGTAGTTTGTGATACCTGGGTCATCACCCATATCTGTACGAGGTCTCAAATATACACGCTGACGTGGGTCATTGTTATCACGCAAAGCATCTACGAAAGTAGCTGTCGGAACATTTTGCTTATGGTTGCTAGTTTCCTTGTCCAAATAAGAAAGACCCCAAGTTTCGTAAGTAGGATTCATCTTACCGCTAGCCTTATAGTAACCCGGATTAGCAGTTACCAATTCATCCATAGACAAACACTTGTCAGCAATAGCAGCCACTTCTGAAGCTACATCCTTCACGTTTGAAATACGCATCAAAAGGCTCAACTTGATAGAGTAAGCATAACGTTGCCATGCCTTCAAATCACCATGGAACATGATATCAGAACTCTTCAAACCTGGAGCGCTATATGTACCATCTGCAATAGCTGTACCAAAGTTATCGATTGCACCCTGAATGTCATTGAGCAAACTAGCATAAACATCTGCACCCTTGTCATACTTAGGAGTCATGTTTTGGTCGCCTTGCAATGCATCTGTATAAGGTACATTATTGAACATATCCACCAATTCACGGAATTCAACAACCATCAAAGTAGTTGCGACAGCATTGTAACCTGGGTCACCAGCTTCAACGGCCTTGTTCTTGATAGTAACCAAATTGGCCATACGAGTATAACGGTTATCCCAGAAAGCATCTACATTCTGTGGCATGATCTGACCAGTCAAGA
>JAFNUD010000077.1 GCA_017384225.1 Paludibacteraceae bacterium | reverse complement strand
TCCCACTAAGCTTGCGCTATGCTATTGGTGCGGGCATTGGACTCTTTATCGCGTTCATTGGTCTAGAGAGTGCTGGTGTGGTTGTAGGCGATCCTGCTACCCTTGTCGAACTAGGTAATGTTACTTCCGGTTCAGGTCTATTGGCTATGATCGGACTAATTATCACAGCCTTCCTCTATTTTCGCAATATCCCTGGTGCTATCTTGATTGGTATTGTGGTGACGATGCTGATCGGCATTCCATTGGGTGTGACAGAGTTCAAGGGAGTAGTCTCTTCTCCTGAATCCGTAGGCCCTATCTTTTGGCAATTTGAGTGGGATAAGATCTTTTCGCTAGATATGCTAGTAGTAGTGTTTACCTTCCTTTTTATCGATATGTTTGATACAGTAGGAACACTCGTAGGGGTATGCACTCGCGCCCAAATGACTGATGAGAAAGGCAATATCGCTCGCGTTAAACAAGCATTTATGGCAGACGCTATCGCTACTACTTTTGGTTCTATGCTCGGTACTTCTACCACTACTACTTATGTCGAGAGTGCTGCAGGCGTAGCACAAGGTGGTCGCTCAGGTTTGACCGCATTCAGCATAGCATGCTGCTTTGCTGTGGCATTGTTCTTCTCTCCGCTCTTCCTTTCTATCCCTGCAGCGGCTACAGCACCTGCATTGATTATCGTAGGACTTCTGATGATGGAGCAAGCCAAGCACATTCCATTCGATGATTTCACGGAAGCTATCCCAGCTTTCGTGTGTATGATTATGATGCCTTTGACGTATTCCATCTCCAATGGAATTATCTTGGGTCTAATTGCCTATGTAGTTATGAACCTTGTCTGCGGCAAGCATAAGAAACTGAACATAGCCATGTATATTCTAGCAGTGTTATTTATCCTCAAACTTATCTTTATTTCTTAATCGCATAACCAACAAAATATGAAATCATTCTTTCATGTACAAGATATAGGCGATCTCAAGTTGGCTCTTGAAGAAGCTCGCCAAGTGAAAGCCAATCCATACGCGTGGAAGCATCTGGGCGAGAACAAGACTATTATGCTGGTATTCTTCAACTCGTCGCTCCGCACACGACTCTCTTCGCAGAAGGCAGCGCTAAACCTAGGCATGTCGCCTATCGTGCTCAATATTGGTCAAGATAGTTGGCAACTCGAAACCGAGCTTGGTGTGATCATGGACAGCACTAAGAGCGAGCACTTGCGCGAGGCTATCCCAGTGATGGCAAGCTATTGCGACATCATCGGTGTACGCTCATTTGCTGGACTCACCGACCGAGAGTTTGATTACCAAGAGACTATCCTCCAGCAGTTCGTTCAGTATGCTGGCAAGCCCGTAATCTCTTTGGAGTCAGCAACCGTGCACCCATGTCAAGCCTTTGCGGACCTCATCACTATCGACGAATACAAAGAGACCAAACGCCCCAAAGTGGTTCTCACTACGGCCGCCGTTTACTGGGGCTTCAATTCAGACCTTCGCTTGCGCTAAGTCCTCCTCTTAACCTTCCAGCACCGGGCAGGCGTCCGCCCCTATACGTCATCTGTCGATTTAGCAGAGACCTGTGTTTTTGGTAAACAGTTGCT
>JAFNUD010000007.1 GCA_017384225.1 Paludibacteraceae bacterium | reverse complement strand
TTTGGTGCCCAATCCATCATGGCTATCAGGCAGAGAGAAGCGTATGGTGACACCATCGCCAGGGTTGTTCACGCACCAAGCTACGTAGTCATTGGGCTTAACCAACTGCACGGCCTGCTGATGAGTAGCCTCCGATTGCAGCTCACGCTGGTCATCTGTGGCCTCAAGAAAAGAGCCAGTGGTGGAGCAGTAAGCGGGTTCTGCCTCATAGCGCTCGTAAGGGCGGTTATAGTATCCGCGTTGCAAACTGTCCGTAGCAAATACATAAACATCTGTGTCTCCTTGAGATTGAGCCAAATTACAGCTAGCTACCAAAGATAGCAAGCCAAATAGCATAATTCGTGGGGTTTTCATACTGGTAAAATGATAGATTTTTGATTGCGAGGGCAAAGGTAAGCATTTTTTTTCAAATAGAAAAATCGGAGGGTAAAAGCGCAAGCTATTTAGATAAAATATACCTATTCTTTCTTTATAATATGTCTATATTTTTTTCTTACCTTAAAATAGATTATTATTCATAGAATAATAGAGTCTATATATAATCGTATTTTTATCCATATTTTTATTATATTATTTGACAAACCGACAAAATACTTATAACTTTGCATCGTCAAAAGACAAAATTTAGCTTGTCTAAAACACAATTATTAACCTTTTAAATTATCAACACAATGAAAAAATTTACTCTTATTCTTGCTGCCGCTCTTATGAGCATGGGCGCAATGGCGCAACACACTTTGAACAACCCAGTGGGTGCCGATGGTCGCTACATCGTGAAGTATGACTGCGCAGCTGATCAATTCGCTGCTGCTAACGACATGGAGGCAGATGAGACCTTCACTTTCGCTGTGGACGTGACTGGTACATGGTTAGAGGACTTCCTCAAAGGTACTCCAGCTGCTGAAGGTGCAAGCCGTGGTCTTGCTATCAACAAATGGACTAGCAAAGGTGATGTTAGTGGTGAGACCAACCGTATGAAACAAATCAAAGGCAATATCTGGGGTATGACCGTAAACTATTCACAGATCTTCGTTAATAAAGATGTATTGGCTGCTGAGATTTTGAAGGCAGACTCTGTACTTTACATCTATGGTCAAATCTTTGGTTTCGAATATACCGAGGATAACCCAGGTGCAGGATGGTGGATGTGGGAAAATCAAAATATTGATGTAACCCAAGCTCCTGGCTCTGACTGCTTGTTCGCATTCGCTCCTTATACAGGCGCTAAGACCTCTCCAGAATTCTATGCAGATGATTACGAAGAGGGTATCTATGGTAGTGGCGAGATGGGCTTTGCAGCTCCTTGCGTAGCTGCTTCAGAAACTGCTGTAGAGAACGTAGAGACGAAGCAACAAAGTGCGAAGTTCTTTGAGAACGGCCAAATGTACATCATGCACAATGGTGTGAAATACAACGCATTGGGCGCACAAGTAAAGTAATCTAAACACTTATTCCATCAATCGGGGCAGTGTCACCGCCCCGATTATTCTTATTTTTATTATGTGCGGTATATCCGCGCGTATTGTATCACTATTTATCATTCTATAACATGAATCACACACTGCACAGAGCACTCTGCACCCTGTTGCTGCTCATTTTGGGTTGGCAGGTCTATGCTAAACCCATCGAAGGTACAGTATCCGACGCTGCGGGTAATCCTATTATCGGAGCCACCATCGTAGAACTGTCCACCTCCAATGGTACTGTGACCGATATAGATGGTCAATTCTTCCTTGATGTGGAAGATGGTAAGAATATCCAGATATCCTACGTGGGTTATCGCACGGAAACTATCATAGTCAAATCTGGCAAATCTATCTATTCTATCGTATTGAGCGAGGACTCCGAACTTTTAGATGATATAGTCGTTATCGGTTATGGCACTCAACGCCGTAGCGATGTCACAGGTTCTATCTCCTCTGTATCTAGCAAGGACATTGCCGATTTCTCATCAAAATCGTTAGCAGAATCGTTGCAGGGTATGGCAGCAGGCGTAACAGTCACAAAGGGTAGCGGTTCTCCTGGCGAGTCAGCCGATATTCTCATTCGTGGTGCTGGTTCGCTCAACGGTATGGCACCACTATACGTAGTAGATGGCGTGGCTCAATCTACGGGGTTCAACTTCAACATGCGTGACGTAGAGGGCATTGAGATACTAAAAGATGCGGGGTCTGCAGCTATCTATGGTTCGAAAGCCGCAGGAGGTGTGATTCTAATCACCACTAAAAAAGGTAAAAGCGAGCGTACCCAAGTAGATTTGAATGCACGCGTTGGATGGCGTAATGTCATATCCAACATCGAACTATTAGGTACTGAAGATTGGGTACGTGCACACGATGTATGGGGAACGAGTAGCCAATTGGAGAAACTTGGTGTTTCCTCTATTGACGAACTACCCAATACAAATTGGATGGACGTGATGTTCGGAACTGGTATTGAGCAAGAATACAACGTGTCGGTTAGCGGTGGTGGCGAGAACACAAAGATGTTCCTCTCCATAGGTTATTTGGACGAGAAAGGAACGTATATGGATACCCGCGCCAAACGCTATTCGTTCCGCACGAACCTCGATCATAAAATTGGTAAACATGTCACGATTGGCGAGTCTATTTATGGAGCAATGACCTCTTCGAACCCTTCCACCAACTCGTCTATTTACAACCATACCGTACCATTCCGAACCGTACCTGTAGCTGAAGTATTAGATGAAAATGGCGATTATGCCCAAACACCCATGTCAGTGGGCTCTGGTCCTAACTTCGCAGGTCTCGAAGCGGCATACCACGACATCCAAGACAATAATTATCATCTCAACGCACAGGCGTATTTGAACGTAGAGTTTATCCCTGGCCTGACCTGGCATACTGCGGGTTCGGTAACCTTGGGCGCATATTCCAAGCGATTCTTCACCGAATACAAAGACTTCGGTCCAGTGCAAGTGGGTATTAATGGTGGTCAGCTAGACTCGTATGCTGGCACCAACTTACGCCTAATGTTTAACTCTGTATTAACCTACGATGCGCAATGGGGCGATCATAGTTTCAAAGCCATGGTGGGTACTGAGTGGTGGAAATTTGATGGCTATGACCTGTCTGTAAATAGTTACGGTTTCTCTATTCCTATCGCTCAATCTATTGCTCTCGCTTCAGCAGGAGCCACCAAGGATGCTTCTGATGGCATTCCTCAAGAGCGACGCGGATCTGCCTTCGCACGTATCAACTATGATTATCAAGGTAAATACCTGCTTACAGCTAACTTCCGCGCAGATGCTTCCGACCGATTTGTCAAAAAACATCGTTGGGGATTTTTCCCATCGGTGAATGTAGGTTGGCGTTTAAGCGAAGAGAATTGGATCAAAGACAATGCATCAGATTGGCTATCTAATGCCAAGATTCGTGCCTCGTGGGGTATATTAGGTAATGACAATATCCCACAATATATGTACTCATCGATCTATTCGCTCAGTGGAGTGAGCCATGCCTTCGATAATGCCGCTATCGGTCAAACTGGCGCATGGATAGCCATCTTAGGCAACGAAGATCTCAAGTGGGAAGAAGTCAACCAAACCGATATTGGTCTGGACTTGGGTTTCTTCAAGAATCGACTTACCTTTACCTATGACTACTACAACCGTCAAACTCGTGACATGCTCTACCGAGGTTCATTGTGTCTAAGTAGCGGTATGAGTTACTACTTCAGTTCCGATGATCCTGCTAACACGGTTCCTGTTTACTTTAATGCGGGTCTAGTACAAAACCAAGGTCACGAAATCACATTACAATGGCAAGACAAGCGCAAAGAAGTACAATATAGCGTGGGCGTAAATATGTCCTTCAACCAAAATATGGTAAAGCAAGTAGGCGATAAACCAGGTGCTAGCATCATTGACAAGGGTCTGGATGCAGCATGGCCATTACTAGCTCGCACGGAGGATAATCATCCTATGTCAATGTTCTATGGCTATGAGGTGCTAGGCATCTTCCAAGACCAAGCACAAGTGGATGAATACAATCAATATGCACTCGATCAATGGCGCAAGAATAATCCTAACCACCCCTTCGGCTATGCAGAGAATGGTCAGCCACTTAATGCCGATGGTAAGGAAATTGGAATCTATTATCAAAGAGCCAACACAGGCGTGGGCGACCTTATCTATGACGATAATGGTCAAGGCATGGTCAATGCTGCCAGTCGCAAATATATCGGCAATCCTTGGCCTTTGATGACATTAGGTTTCAATGCCTCGGTAGCATACAAGGGATTTGATGTATCAATGGTATTCTCAGGTGCTTTTGGTTTCGACATCATGAATCTAGTAAAGCCATATACGCATATGTTCATGAGCGACAATACGACTGCTGCTATTTTCACCACATCTTGCTTTGGAAAAGATAATACTACGGTTACAGATAATCCACGCGTAGGATACCTTAACGCAGATGACAATGTGATAGGTGATGGTGCCGCCAACCGCAACTATTCTACCGTATCGGGGTATATGGTAGAGAGGGGCGACTATCTCAAACTCAAGAACCTATCTGTCGGCTATACCTTGCCACAAAAGTACAGCCGAAAAGTCAAGATGGAGCGATTACGTATCTATTTCTCGGCACAGAACCTATTTACTATCACCCAGTACTCGGGCGTAGATCCAGAGATTGGTGGCAATAGTTTGATGTACAATATAGATCATCAAAATCGTTATCTGCCTTCCCGATTGTTCTCATTTGGACTTGATATATCTTTCTAACAAACTTCTAATATCCATACTATCATGAAAAAGAATCTTGTTAGTCTATTATTCGCAGCACTCGTAGCTCTAACCAGTTGCTCCGACTTTTTTAACATATCCAATCCTCAGACGCTATCCACCGATAATTTTCCTGCAACGATGGCGCAAGTGGATCAACTAGTGACCTCTGCATATGCGCAAAGCCATAGTATCGGTATGTATGCGTTCTATTGGTTCCCTATGGGTGTATGGCTCTACGATCACACCTCCGATCTCTATGGGTCTTACGATGAGCGCGCGACCTCTCAGGACAACTATACGAGCATTGACTCACGGTATATCACCACTACATACACCGACCTATGCAAGTGGATGAAATTAGCATCTACTGGTATTGATGGTATTGCATATTATCGCCAAAACTATGGCAAAGAAAACGAGCAGGACGAATTGGATTATGCCCTCGGACAATGCCATTTCAACCGTGCTTTGGCGTACTGGCATGCCCAAATATTTTTCGAATTGGATGCTGATGCGTTGGGTTTCCCACTCATTGACCGTATTATATCAGATGTAGAGGCACTTAAGTTGGAGCGCGCAAGCGTCAAGGATACATGGCAATTTGTCATCAACGACCTCAAACTCGCAGTAGAACTGCTAGAGGGATATAACGATGATACCTTCCGCGCAACTGAGTGGGCAGCCAAAGGTTTGCTAGCGAAGGTGTACATGCAATCGCTCTATCTCTTCCCTGAGAATAAGCCACTGGCTAAAACGCTAATGGAGGATATTATCCTCAACAGCGGCAAGCAATTAGTTTCATACGACATCTATGCGGATATGTTCTATGGCAACGAAGCCAACGAACACAACCAAGAGTCGCTCTACGAGCTGACCATGACCTCCAACCCTAACCAAGATGGCCCTTGGGAGGGATACACAACAGGGTCTGGTATGCCAATGGTATATGCACCATGGTATGTGGATCTAGATATTCGCTTCCGTAAAGGAAAAGAAGATAAAGTAGATCCACTAACGCAGGAAGATGATGTTATCATCTGCAAGAAGTCGTCACAATGGGGCAACAACTATGTACATGATAAGAATATCGCGCGTTTTGGTTTTGCCAATTTCTATGGCGATACCATTCCACGCCTCACCTTCAACCCTAAATTCAACTATAGCGGTACCCGCTCATTGGACAACTATCCATATATGATTGCTACCCCTAACTATCGTGCCGAGGCATTAGCGCTCAAGCACGATAAGTCGAAAGTCGATCCACGCCTCATGCTCTGTGCAGGGCAACCATATGTGGACGAATATATTGACAGCAAAGGGCGTGTGACTGTCTATGACCGTTCGGCGGAATGTGATGACCAATTCTGTTGGCAACACCGCAAATACACCAATACCCGCGGTATAGAGATGGGAGCTCCACCTTACGGACTCAACGAGTCGAGCAACTGCAACTTCTATATCGTGCGTCTGGCAGATATATACCTACTATACGCAGAACTGCTAGCCGATACCGACCCTGCAACCGCATTGGAGTATATCAACAAGGTACACCGCCGCGCATATGGAGTGAATCCCAATAGCGTTTCTGAGTACGACTATAAGTCCCTTAGCGACCGTACTCGCGCCTTCCATGCCAACGACCCTCTTGCCAACGATCCACTCAAGTACGAACGCTGGGCAGAACTCTTTGCCGAGGGACAATGGTGGATGGATATTCGTCGTTTCAGAATCGGCGATTCAGAGGCCACCTACTACGAGAAAACATCACACGGACCTATCACTTGGAAAGGTGAACCAAGCTACGTGCAACCTATTCCACAATTGGAATTGGAGCGCAATGGTAATATGACACAATCTAAGGGATATCCGGGGATTTAGTTTAGAGTTTAATGAAATATGAAAAAGAGCCAAATTATATTCGGAATAATATTCTGCATACTGTTTTGCGCATGCGAGCCACATACCTCCATATCCTCGCCTGATGGCAAACTATCAGTAGCATGTTGTGTGGATAGCCTAGGCAGACCTTTGTATCAAGTGTCGTTCAATGGGCAAGAGATTATCTGCCCGTCTCACTTGGGATTGCAGTTGGCGCAAACCGATCTATCACAGGGATTCACCCTGATTCGCACCAAGCGCGACCGACATAATGAGACTTGGGAAACCACATGGGGTGAAGATCACTATATCGTCAATAACTACAACCAACTCTCTGTCATCTTGAACCACGATTCTGGTATTGAGATGGAGATTTGCTTCCGCGTCTTCAACGATGGATGGGCCATGCGATACATATTACCAGAGATGGCAGACACAGTGCTTATAAAGGAATGCACCAGTTACCAGTTTGCTCAAATACCTACCGTATGGTCTATCCCATGGGCAACCGAGTACTACGAGGCGTTGTGGCAACCTGCACCAATGAGTGAGATCGACACTGTGTGCTCACCTATTACCCTGCAATGGGGAGAGGGCTTATATGCGTGGATGCACGAAGCTGCACTATACGACTATCCTGCCCAGAACTACTATTATGCAGATGGTCAACTCCACACCTATCTCACTCCTTGGAGTTCGGGCGACGCGGCATATCTTACTACGCCTTTCGCTACACCTTGGCGTCTTATGGTAATCAGCACCAAACTGAGCGGATTAGTGGAGTCACGCACGCTACTCAACCTCAACGAACCATGCAAGATTGAAAACACCTCATGGATCAAACCGATGAAGTTCATTGGCATATGGTGGGGTATGCACCTCGAAACGATGACATGGCATCAAGGTCCTATCCATGGTGCTACCACCGAGAATATGAAGCGTTATATCGATTTTGCTGCGGAGAATGGTTTTGGCGGTGTATTAGCTGAAGGTTGGAACACGGGGTGGGAAGACTGGGGAAAAGCGGATGTAGTAGCGCAGTTCTCCTTCACTACACCCTACTCAGATTATGATATTGAGCATCTGACGGAGTATGCACATCAACGCGGTGTGCAAATCATTTTCCACCACGAGACACAGGGTAATGCAGCATCCTACCAGCACCAGTTAGATACAGCTTTTGCATACATGCAACAGCATGGTATGCATGCAGTGAAGACTGGCTATGTAGCACCCACAATACAGACCATAGATGGCATTCAATACAACCGCTCTCAGTCGGGTGTACGCCACTACCGCAAGGTGATTGAGACAGCGGCTAAATATCAGGTCAGCATTGACAACCACGAGCCCGTGATGCCAACAGGACTACAACGCACCTACCCAAATCTCATGACCCAAGAGGGGATTCGTGGGCAAGAGTGGAACGCATGGTCTACCGATGGCGGCAGCCCTGCAGAGCACGTGACAATATTACCGTTCACCCGTATGTTAGCTGGTCCTGCAGACTATACACCTGGTGTGTTCAATTTTGACAATCCAGTCCATCCTAACACCCGCGTGCATGCTACGCTCGCTAATCAATTAGGTTTATTTGTAGTTCTCTATTCACCTTTGCAAATGGCATGTGACTTGCCAGAGAATTACATGTTGCACCCCGAGGAATTTGAGTTTATTCGTTGTGTGCCTTGCGATTGGGAACGTTCGTTGATGCTTGATGGTCAGATTGGCGACTATATCGTGATGGCTCGCCAAGCGCGCAATACAGATAACTGGTATATCGGAGGTGTCACCGATGAGCAGGCACATACTATTACCCTCGACTGGCAGAAGTTCCTAGCTGAAGGCACTTATCAAGCCATCATCTATCAAGATGCAACCGATGCAGACTGGAAAACCAACCCATATGCCACCTCTATTGATACCATCCAAGTTAGTTGCAATACTCCTGCTCTATCCATCCTAATGGCTCCTGGTGGTGGATTTGCCATTCGCGTAGAGAAACAGGATTAGTAAGTACTGAAAAATACAATCTCCCCACTCAGACTTTCATAGACTGGGTGGGATTGTTTATATTTTTGATTATAGATTAATTCACTCTTCGCACGAGTGTACCCAAATTTATTACATTATCGCTATTATCAAAGAACCTAACAAAATCGACATACAATAGTCTCAAACCTTATTATTATAGTATAAGAGAATAGTAGTTTATTAGGTCTTAAAAACAACTCATAAGAGTGTGTAGAAATGGGGGTGGTGCAACTTTGGTGCATCTTTTTGGGCATAAAAAAAACCTACAAGGTTGAAATATAATTCCTTGTAGGTTTTCTTTTGCGGAGAGAGAGGGATTCGAACCCCCGGAGCCTCTCAGCTCAACGGTTTTCAAGACCGCCGCAATCGACCACTCTGCCATCTCTCCTTTGAAATCGGGTGCAAAAGTACTGCTTTTTTTTGAATTGTGCAAATTTTTGAGCACTTTTTTTGCGTATATCGTTTTTTTATAGTAATTTTGCACCCAAAATTGTACAAAAATGTTGTTACAAATACTGAAATCAAAAATTCACCGCGTAACGGTGACCGAAGCAAATTTAGACTATATAGGTAGCATAACCATTGATGAAGATTTAATGAATGCTGCCAACATCTATGCAGGCGAGAAAGTGCAAGTGGTAGACAACACCAATGGCGCACGCATCGAAACATATGTCATTCCTGGTACACGTGGTAGCGGTTGTATCTGTATCAATGGTGCAGCGGCACACCTCGTACATGTGGGCGATATTGTAATCATTATGGCATATGCCTTAATGACCGAAAAAGAAACAAAAACTTTCAAGCCTGCTATCGTATTCCCCAATAATAATAAAGTATAGCATTTAGTGGCGGCGTAATGCGCCATAGTTTAGAGTATAGACAGAATGGCACAAGGATTTTTTGACCTTATACATACAGACCCGCATTCGTGTGCGCGCGCAGGCGTGGTACATACCGACCATGGGGATATTCAAACCCCTATTTTTATGCCTGTAGGTACCGTAGGTACCGTCAAAGGCGTACAACGCACCTTTTTGGAAGAAGACATCAATGCACAAATTATATTAGGTAACACTTACCACCTCTACCTTCGTCCTGGTACAGAAATTCTGCACAAGGCTGGAGGCTTACATCAGTTCGAAGGTTGGACACGCCCTATTCTGACTGATTCGGGTGGATTCCAAGTATTTTCTCTCACAGATATCCGTAAGATGACCGAAGAAGGAGTACAATTCTCTTCACATATTGACGGGCGAAAACTCATGTTCACCCCAGAAAACGTGATGGATATAGAGCGCGAGATTGGTGCAGATATTATGATGGCATTTGACGAGTGTTGTCCTGGTACTGCAGACCGAAGTTACGCCAAAGCCTCCATGGAACGTACTCATCGTTGGCTTGATCGCTGTATTCAACGTTTTGATCATACACCCGATCTCTACGGCTACAAGCAACACCTCTTTCCCATTATACAAGGGTGCGTATATCCAGACTTGAGACAAGAGGCAGCCAAACGCTTGCGCGATCTTGACCGCGATGGCTATGCTATTGGCGGACTGGCAGTAGGCGAACCTACCGAAGATATGTATGCCATGATTGAGGTGGTCAACGATATTCTTCCTCAAAACAAGCCTCGTTACCTTATGGGGGTGGGTACACCTTGGAATATCCTTGAGGGAATAGAGCGCGGAGTAGATATGTTCGACTGTGTAATGCCAACGCGCAATGGTCGCAACGGGATGATTTTCACTCAAAATGGAGTGATGAATCTGCGTAACAAAAAATGGGAAGATGACTTCACCGAACTTGACCCTTACGGCACTAGTTTTGTGGATCATCACTATACCCGTGCATATGTGCGTCACTTAATCCACGCACAAGAAATGTTAGGCTTAGAGATATTGAGTATCCATAATCTTGCTTTTTATCTCTGGCTTGTAGGCGAAGCGCGTAAGCACATTTTGGCAGGCGACTTTAAGGCTTGGAAAGATGAGATTACCCCTCGACTCATGCAACGTATGTGATTCCAGACTATTAAATAGTCTATCGCCCATAACCAAACAATGAAGCGACTTGATAAATATATCATAAGCAAATTTCTCGGCACATTTTTCTTCTCTATTGTGCTGATTATGAGTATTGCAGTGGTCTTCGATTTAACGGAGAAACTCGACGACTTTTTTGAAAATCAAGTGCCGATCAGAGAAATAATCCTTGATTATTACCTCAATTTTATCCCATACTTTATGAATATGTTTAGTCCACTATTCATATTCATTTCGGTGATCTTCTTCACCTCTAAGTTAGCTGGAGATAGTGAGATTATTGCTATCTTGGCCTGTGGCGTAAGCTATCATAGACTTATGTTCCCATATTTCTTAAGCGCTTTGTTTCTATTTGTTCTTTCATTTTGGATGACTGGTTATATTATCCCACCCGCATCGGAAAAAATGCTAACCTTTCAAGATAAGTATATCCAACACTTCACTCGTGAAAATGCACGCAATGTGCAAATGGAAGTAGAACCTGGCACTATTCTCTATATTGAAAGCTTCCAAAAAAGAACTAAAATGGGCTACCGTGCTTCATTAGAGCATTTCGAAGGTAAGAAACTGACTATGCGTATTACCGCAGATCGTATTCATCATGATTCTGCGTATAACTGGCACTTAGACAAATTTGTCCGTCGCGATTTTGATGGCATGCGCGAGACTCTCACTCGTGGCAATCGCTTGGACACAATCATTCCTGTGTTGCCCAAGGAGTTGTTCTATACTGCCGAAAACGCACAGATGATGCCTACTCCTGAACTGAGAAAGTATATTAAGACCCAACGCAAACGCGGTTCAGGCAACGTACAAGCCTTTGAGACAGAGTGGTGGAAACGATGGGCGAGCCCTATTGGTGCTTTTATTATGACACTATTAGGAGTTACTCTTAGTTCAAAAAAAGTGCGTGGAGGTATGGGAAAAAACTTAGGAATAGGACTAACACTAAGTGCACTATACATTCTTTTCTCCACTGTATCCACGACATTCTCTGTCAATGGCGTGATGTCATCATTTATGAGTGTATGGCTACCGAATTTTATTTTCTTAGCAATCGGTATCATATTATACATACAAGTAAGTAAATAGACAAAACCTCAATTAGATTATTTATGTAATGTATGAAAACAATACAATTCTATACAATTAATAGCGCAGATGGATTTAGTGCGCAAATCAGTAATTTTGGTGCTAAAATCACAGCATTGCACATACCAAATATCGTTGGTAAAGTTAAAGATATAGTCTTAGGCTTTTCATCCGCTGATGATTGGTGTCAAAAGGAGTTGTATTTTAACGCGATATGTGGTCGCGTAGCTAATCGCATTAAAAACGGACGTTTTACTTTGGATGGAAAAACATATCAGTTACCTATTAATAACGGAACTAATAGTTTGCATGGTGGCATAAGGGGATTTAACGAGCAAATATGGGACGTCGTATCAAAAACTAATCACTCAATAAGGCTACATTATCAATCACCAGATGGAGAAGAAGGTTATCCTGGCAATTTGGATGTATGGGTAACCTACACCTTGACTGCTGACCATCGATTGGTAATTCATTATGAGGCAGAGACGGATCAGCCAACTATTGTTGCACTTACTAATCATGCTTATTTCAATTTATCAGGGGAAGGAAGTGGAACAGTAGCAGACCATATACTACAAATACATGCGGATAAGTACACTCCTTTTGACGAAACCAGTTGTCCTACTGGAGAAATATTGTCGGTAGAAGGCACTCCTATGGATTGGCGTAAGCCTATACGCATTGGAAGTCGCATCAATGATCCTTTTTTTGTATCAGGAAAAGGCATTGATAACAATTGGTGTCTCTCAAGCGCAAACGAGAAAAAAGAGTTGCGTCATGCAGCCACTTTACAAGCTGATGGACGCACGATGGAATGTTGGACCACAATGCCAGGATTGCAAGTTTACACAGGCAATTATATTGAGCAAAATATAGGGAAAAATGGTAGAATGTACGATATACAACATGCCGTATGTTTAGAAGCTCAACATTGGCCTGATAGTATCAATCATCCTAATTTTCCAAACACAATCCTCCGCCCAAACGAAAAGTTAGACGAGGTAACAGAATATCGATTTGTATAGAAAGTTACGATAAATTCTGTAGAAAGAAAGGACATGAATAATCAAGGCTTATCAAAATAGGCTCAATTGCTCTTCTACTGGCTTGCTATCTTCTGGAATCTCGCTGATGATTGTAAGTGGAACGTCTGCTATTATACTCGTAGAAGTTTCTTCTACTGATTCTTGATTGCTTACATCCTCATCGTTCTCTTCTTGTATTAAAGGTGCTGGCGTTATATCCTCTATTTTTGCTATTTCTAAAGTAGAGAATCGCTTTCCTTTTGCTTTAGGTGATTTAGCCTCAATAAATTCGGACATAATTACCTCAAGAGGTGCTTTTGTTTCTTCTGCAAAAGTGATTTTGAAAATGGCACCTTCCTGGTCTGTAAGAAGAGTCATTTTGCTGTCACTATTTTCGCCAAGCATGTTTTGTAATTTTGTTTGTGCATCCAGGACAAATCGTTTGCCGTAGAAATATCCTAATTCGGCATTCCACATCGCCAAAGACCATATTTTCTCACTATCAAACTTCTCTATTCGCCATATATTTTGGTCAAAGTGGGCTGTCAAATCAAATGAGGTAAGATAATAGCCTCCATTGTTTGTGATGACCAATATGCGGTCATCTTCTACAAATTCGCCCAAATAGATACCTTGTCCATCGTAGTTAAGTCGTAAGACATCTGGATCAAACCACACCTTGCGACCTCCCAACGTAGAATGACCTTTTTGCTTGAGAGTAATAGATTTTACATCGTATTTTGTCAGCACATTTCCTCTGGCCGTTCTGCTCTTGATGGCTAACTCGCTGAGGTCTTTGATAACCTCTATTTTTTTCAAGTGCAACGCAGGTTTAAGCGTTACTCGTATAATTTCAGCTTCTCCATTTGGATTGGCTGTAAAATACATCACGCGCGAGCCTTTGGTTCCCTGCGTCAAATCATATTCCTTGTCTCTAGCTACACCTGTGACAGCAAAGCGTTTCATATAGTAAACACCACCCTTTCCATCACGATAAATAGCATTGTAAATGGTACGATTGTCGTTTTTTCGATAGATATCAATATGTATAATATCAGTTCCAACAAACACTTTGTCAGCCACCTTGACAATCTTGTATTTACCATCTCTGTGGAAAATGATAACATCGTCTATATCAGAACAATTGCACAGAAACTCATCTTTCTTCAATCCTGTCCCAATAAATCCTTCTGCTCGATTGATATAAAGTTTTTCGTTAGCTTCAACAACCGTTTTGATGTTAATACTTGCGAAATTACGTACTTCAGTACGACGAGGATAGAGTGATCCGTATTTCGACTTTAGCGTATCAAACCAAGTGATGGTATAGTCATTGAGATTTTTGAGATTCTTGATAGTCGCTTTTATTTTCTTATCCAACTCGCGCATAAGTTCGTCTGCTTTTTTAGAATCAAAGCGCGTGATACGAATCATACGAATTTCAAAGAGACGCTCAATATCCTCACGACGAACCTCACGAATTAGTTGTACTTTCCATGGCTCAAGAGCTTGATCTACAAAAGCTATCAACTTTTCTTTATCTAGCGCGTTCTCGTAACCCTCTTCCTTATATATACGATTCTCAATGAATATTTTCTCAAGCGAAGTAAAGAAATATTGTTCTTCTAATTCTGCTTTAGCAATCTCTAACTCCCATTTTAATAACGCTTTAGTATGTTCTACAGATAGGCGTAAAAGTTCGCTAATCGAAGTGAAAATAGGCTTCTTATCTTGTACAACGCAACAATTTGGTGAGATATTTACTTCGCAATCGGTGAAAGCATAAAGTGCATCAATTGTTTTATCTGACGAACTACCTGGAGCTAATTGCACTTCAATCCTTGCCTCTTCTGCTGTAAAATCATCCACCTTTCGTGCTTTAATTTTTCCCTTTTGTACAGCGCGCGTGATGGTTTCGATAATCTTGGTCGTATTGGTACCAAATGGTATTTCTGTGATTATCAGTGTACGGTTGTCATCGGATTTTTGTATTTTAGCTCGGATACGTACAGTTCCCCCTCTTTCTCCATCGTTATATCGACTGACATCAATTTCTCCACCTGTTGGGAAATCTGGATACAGATAAAACTCTTCTCCTCTCAAATATGCCAATGCAGCATCACAAATCTCACAGAAATTGTGCGGTAGGATTTTTGAGTTTAATCCTACTGCAATACCCTCAACTCCTTGTGCCAACAAAAGTGGGAACTTGATTGGTAGATGAATTGGTTCTTTTTTCCGCCCATCATACGACATCATCCATTGTGTTGTTTTAGGATTGAAAACAGCATCTAGAGCAAACTTACTCAATCGTGCTTCGATGTAACGAGAAGCCGCAGCACCATCCCCCGTAAGTGGATTTCCCCAGTTTCCTTGGCAATCAATGAGTAGATTCTTTTGTCCCAATTGTACCAAGGCATCACCAATGCTGGCATCGCCATGTGGATGATATTGCATGGTTTGTCCTACTATATTGGCAACCTTATTGTATTTGCCATCATCCACAGCTTTCATAGCATGCAGAATACGGCGTTGGACAGGTTTCAAGCCATCCTCTATTGCAGGAACAGCTCGCTCCAATATCACATACGAAGCATAGTCCAAGAACCAGTCTTGGTACATGTTCGTCAAATGTTGTTTTATTTCATCAGAATGTTCTGCCATAAGGTTAAGAAATCATAATTCCACCTCTACCCATTCCATCGGCAAACTCATCGGAGGCGATTTTTTAGCCACCGTTACAGACACATCTGCTACAATAGGGAAGGCTATCTGGATTGCTTGTTTAATGCGCCAAGCTACATGCTCAATCAAATCAGAAGGTATACGCATCTCTCTCTGTACGATATCACAAACACAACGATAATCCAACGTATCTTGGATACTATCAGAATACACCCCAAGAGGGGTATCAATTGTTATAGCGACATTTACTCGAAAGGTATTTCCCTTCCTTTTTTCCTCGTCCAAGACTCCATGATAGGCATGGCACTGGATATCGCGAAGACGAATAATCACGAACGTTTATTCAACAAAATGTATGCGAACACGCCAGCCACCTCAAGAGTCAAGCTTGCTGCCAACAAACCATTTACCTGCACGCCGAAATAGTACACTGCTAAACAAACCACACCCAGCAATACTAAGATTGCACCTAAATTTTCCAAAAGAGTTTTCATATATTGATTATTTTAGTTGTTTCTCAAATAACGCCGCAAAGGTACGAAAAAGTTTGAACTTATGCAAGTTTTTAGTGTTTTTTTCGTTAAAATCATCTTTCTACACACCGCCACATCCCTCCTGACAATCCCCTTACGAGTCCATTTACTTCCAGCACCATTAGTTCGGCAACAATGTCACTATAGGAGAGCTGCGTTTCTATGACCAACTGATTGACATGCCACCCATCTTCCTGTTCTTGTAGTTTATTAAAGAGATGTTGTTGACGATCGGTTAAATCATGCATCACATCGAGCATTATAGTTTGTAAGGGTTGCTTTTTATCTATTTGCCATTGCATAGCAGCAATCAAATCTTCTGCGTGAGCAATTAATTGTGCTCGATTGGATTGAATGAGTCGATTACATCCTTCCGAAAGAGAGTCATTATACCTACCTGGTAGAGCAAACACATCCCGACTATAATCTTGCGCCATCTGTGCTGTAATAAGCGATCCTCCTTTTAATTTAGATTCCACAACTATTACAGCATCCGCCATGCCAGCTATGATACGATTGCGTGCTACAAATTGGAATCGCTCTGGTTCTGTACCATGCATATATTCCGTTAAGATCCCTCCTTTTTCCAATGCTGCAATAGCCACATTGCGGTGTACGGAAGGATAAATACGATCTAAGCCATGTGCAGGAATGATAATTGTAGATAATCCCGCCTCTAATGCAGCTTTGTGAGCAGTTATATCTATTCCATAAGCCAATCCGCTAATGATAGTAGTATTGGGTATTTTTGATGCTATGTCCAATACAAAATTTCTACACCACTCTTTCCCACGCTCAGAAGGCATTCGTGTGCCGACTATACTGACTGCATGTTTTGGATTGACTTCCACATTCCCTTTACTATAGAGCAATAATGGAGCATCTACACACTGAGCTAAACGATATGGATATGTAGAATCTTGGTAAAAATAAGTATTTATCTTGTGTTGTTCTACAAACCGCACTTCTTGTTCTGCGCGCAAAAAAGCTTCCTTGTTTACAATATCAGGGTTATGCACAATAACTTCAGTCGCGCAACCAAATTTATCTAACAAAGCGCGAGCATATTTTTGCCGATTACGCAACGCCCAAATCAAAGCGATTCTATTAAGCCATTCTTGTGTCATTGTTTACTTTTTCTGATTTTTAAGTATGCGGCAATAATACCACAACCAATGGCAACACCAATGCAATCTACCAACCAATCCCCAAAACTACCCGTACGAGGATAAAAAAAATACTCTTGTACTATTTCTATCGCACCTCCATATAGCATTGGACAAATGAAAGCTATAAACAATATGCCCCATCTCATTTTATTAGCTGTATTGGCATCCAAAAAAGCGATTGCTCCTAAAATAGCATACGCCAACAAGTGAGCCCATTTATCACCATAACGAACGGGCGGAAGAGAATAACTAGGATCCCTCAATAAACTAAAATACAAAATAACTGCGGCTATAAGAACAGTCTTCCAATATCCAGCAATTCGTATCATCAAAAAGGAAGAACACATCAAAGTTTTGCACCAAAACACAAATCGCCTGCATCACCCAATCCCGGAACAATATATTTCTTTTCGTTCAATTCTGGGTCTATTACTGCACACCATAACATTGCATCTTCAGGCATAGTATCCTGCAAATATTGAATAGATTGAGGTGTCGCAAATATACAAGCAATATGAACATTTTTTGGCATTCCATGACTTAATAATGCTTTATAAGCTACTTCCATTGACAATCCTGTAGCCAACATAGGATCAACCAATATCAACGTCTTATTTTCTATACTTGGAGCTGCCAAATACTCTGAAATGATTTCTAAATTAGTTTCTCCTCTGCGTCCTATTGTCTCGCGACGATAGGCACTAACAAACGCATTCTCTGCACGGTCAAACATATTTAAAAAACCTTGATGCATAGGAAGTCCCGCCCGCAAAACAGTGCCCAACACCACTTGGTCCTGAGACACTTGCATTTCAGCGATTGCCAATGGTGTTTGTACTTGCTCAAGCGTATAGGTCAATTGTTTACTGATTTCAACGGCCATTATCTCGCCTATTCGCTCTATATTTCTGCGAAAACGCATACTATCCTTTTGCACATCTACACTGCGCATTTCTTTAAGATACTGATTAAGCAACGATGGTTGCTCTGATAGATGAATTACTTTCATGGGTAGTTTGAATTTAAATAGGCTGCAAAAATACTATTTTTTTGTGAATTGACCAAATATTTAAGCATTTTTTGCAAGATTTAGCGTATTCCTATAAGCTTTTTATGCACATACATCTCTTAACCAACAGAGGTAGATGAAGATAAAAATTGCAGTTATTGGCTTACTCAATCAGGCAATTTGTTCTACAATTTCTATTAACAATTTGCATATGTGAAAAAAAAGTAGTAATTTTGCAGACGAATATGGCAATAAAGCACAGGTAGCATATACTACTTTGTACAAATTTTGATTATGAATACATCTTCTACACATTATGTTTATCAAGAACCTGTCATAGAATTTGTGACAGTGGCAGTGCAGATATGTCTCTATTTAGAGCATATAAGCGAGCATGAAAAGTCCGATTTTATCGAAAAAATGCTATGTCTTTTGCCTCTTCTGTATCTAAAAGCCCGCCTTCTACCTAAAAACACAGAAGAGTTAGACGGATATCCAGAGCGTTTCGTCACTGAGCAAGAATACGAAGATTTACGCCAATTTATCGCGCTAAATTTAGGTTCTGACGATGCCTACCTTGAGGTATTTGTAGAAGATATGCGCTATTCTGACGAACCAATCACAGCTTTTATATCGGAAAACATAGCTGATATTTATCAAGAAATAAAGGACATGGCATATAATTACCAGACACGTGAAGAATCGGTTATGAACGATGCGTTGGTTAACTGTTTGGAGGCTTTCGAGCAACATTGGGGACAAAAGTTGCTTAACGTACTGCGTCCATTACATCTCCTTGCTACTAACAACGAAAAAGACATGTAATCATGATATGAGTAGTTTCTTGCCAAATACCTTTGCGCCACACATTGATAAGACTGCTATTCAAGCGCTACCTGTCACTTTCTTCGAAGGCGATATCGTTGTAGTGGACAAACCCGATATGGTGGCAGAAGCTGTTGCATATTTGCGCCAACACACTATTTTGGGAGTGGATACCGAGGCACGACCATCCTTCAAGCGTGGTGTGCATTATCCTACCGCATTAGTACAGATAGCCACTCTCGAAAGATGTTACCTATTCCGATTAACACATGTGGGATTGCCCGTTGAAATCGCACAAATATTCGCAGATCCAGAGATATGCAAAGTGGGATTAGCCTTCAAAGATGATATCAATGGCTTGCGTAGAAGACGTGATTTCAAACCTGCTAACTGCATAGATTTACAAGCAATGGTATGCAAGTATGGTATTATGGAATTAGGCTTACAAAAGATATTTGCTATTATCTTCGGTAAAAAGATTAGCAAAGCACAACAGCTTACCAATTGGGAAAACTCGTATCTAACCGCCGAACAAGCACGTTATGCTTCTACCGATGCTTGGGCTACACTAAGTATTTATCTGGCATTACAACAGGTCAAACCACTCTCTAAGCGCGCTATTGATGCACTCAAACGTGCCGAAAAAGAAGCACAGATACGCCGTCAGCAAGAAGCCATGGCTAAAAAGTGTACTGAAAACACCCCACCTCTAACCTCTCACCTAAAATGACAACCGTATATTTGAAACCACACAAAGAAGAGTCTCTTCTCCGTTTTCACCCTTGGGTCTTCTCGGGTGCTATTCGTAGTATTCAGTTGGATGCAGACTATCCGCACGCACAGCCACAAGAAGGAGAAGTGGTACAAGTGCTTGATTCCAACGGCAAAATCTTAGGCGTTGGGCATTATCAGATTGGCTCTATTGCTGTGCGCATCTTGGCTTTTGGCGTTGGTGAGCTGCCTCATAACTTTTGGACAGAGCGTATCCAAGCAGCCTATAATGTTCGTTGCTCATTAGGATTAATCTCTACCACCAACAACACCTATCGTCTTATTCATGGCGAAGGTGACTTCCTGCCAGGATTAATTGTGGATATTTATGCTGATACGGCGGTTATTCAGGCCCATTCCATCGGTATGCACTGCCATCGCATGGAGATTGCCGAGGCAATTGTGCAGATAGTGCCACAAGTGGATAAGGTGTATTATAAGTCTGATGATACTTTACCTCATAAAGCGCCTATTCAAGGGGAACGCGTAGGTTACTTGATTGGTGCAGAAAAAGCCGATTTCAACAGCGATTTCTGGGCTAAAGAGAATGGATTGGACTTTCGCATTGACTGGCTCCGCGGACAGAAGACGGGCTTCTTCATTGACCAACGTGATAATCGCTCACTATTGGAGCACTACGCCCAAGGTAAAGAGGTGCTTAATATGTTCTGCTACACGGGCGGATTCTCTGTTTATGCGTTGCGTGGTGGCGCAAAATTAGTTCACTCAGTAGATGTGAGTCAAAAAGCAATCGACTTGGTGCGTAGTAATGTAGCACATAATTTTGGCGAAAACGCACCGCACGAGGCTTTTGCAGAGGAGGCTTTTGAGTTCTTAGCCAAGAACCAAAGCAAGTATGATCTCATCGTATTGGATCCGCCTGCTTTTGCCAAACACCGCGATGCGGTTAAGAATGCCCTGCGTGGCTATCAACGTTTGAACGCTAAGGGCATACAGGCTATCCGTCCTAGTGGTATCTTGTTTACATTCTCATGTTCGCAGGCGATAGATAAGGATATGTTCCGTTTGGCAGTCTTCTCTGCCGCAGCACAAGTAGGACGTAAGGTGCGTATCTTGCACCAGTTGCATCAACCGGCCGACCACCCCATCAATATCTACCACCCCGAGGGTGAATATCTAAAGGGCTTGGTTTTGCAAGTAGAATAGCTTTGTAAAATCTTCGATTTAAGCTATTTTGAGTTTGCACAATGCGTTTTGAGTCATATCAATTTGACTTAAAAACGCATTTTTCTTTGATTTGAGCGCACTTCTCAATAAATATCAAAAGAGATATTGTGTATGTAAAAAAAAAGTTGTAACTTTGCAACTGTTTTCGCGCAGTGCGCACTGCTAACACAATTAGCACAATTTAGAATCGCTAGAAATTTAATAAAAATACATAATATGGAAGAATTGAATCAACAAGTAGAACAACAAGAAAAGTACGATGGTTCGAGCATTCAGGTGCTTGAGGGTCTAGAGGCAGTGCGTAAGCGTCCTGCCATGTATATCGGCGATATTTCGCAAAAAGGTTTGCACCATTTGGTATACGAGGTGGTGGATAACTCCATTGACGAGGCATTGGCTGGTTTTTGTAGTATGATTGAGGTGACAATCAACGAGGATAACTCCATTACCGTTCAGGATAACGGGCGTGGTATCCCAGTAGATATGCACCCAAAAGAGAAAAAGAGTGCATTGGAGGTGGTAATGACCGTATTGCACGCTGGTGGTAAATTCAACAAGGATAGCTATAAGGTATCTGGTGGTTTGCACGGTGTAGGTGTGAGTTGTGTGAACGCACTTTCTACTCACTTGCACGTGGAAGTTCGTCGCGATGGTAAGGTACATGCACAAGATTATGAGAAAGGCAAGCCATTAGCACCAGTAAGTGTGATTGGCACATACGGCGAGAGCGAAGGTACAGGTACTCGCGTACAGTTCTGGCCCGATGGTAGCATCTTTACAGAAACAGTATATCAATACGACATTTTGGCTAACCGTATGCGCGAGTTGGCATACTTGAATGCAGGCGTTCGCATTTCTTTAACGGATAAGCGTGAGAAAAATGAGGACGGTAGCTTCAAGGGTGAGATCTTCTATTCAGAAGAGGGTCTTAGCGAGTTCGTTCGTTATATCGATGGCAACCGCACGCCACTGATCTCTGAGGTTATTCACTTGAACACGGAAAAATATGGTACACCAGTAGAGGTGGCGATTATTTATAACACCGATTTCAACGAGAATGTACATAGTTACGTGAACAACATCAACACTATTGAGGGTGGTACTCACGTAGCTGGTTTCCGTGCAGCTTTGACTCGCGTGATGAAGAAATACGCTGATGAGAGCAAGATGCTGGAGAAGGCTAAGCTGAAAGACAAAGATGGTAATGCCAATATCGATGCGAACGACTTCCGCGAGGGTCTTACAGCTATTATTAGTGTCAAGGTGGCAGAGCCTCAGTTTGAGGGTCAGACTAAGACAAAGTTAGGCAACTCAGAGGTAGCAGGTATGGTTTCTTCGGCTGTGAGCGAAGCATTGACCAACTATCTAGAGGAACATCCAGAAGATGCAAAGAAGATTGTAGAAAAGGTTATCTTAGCTGCCCAAGCGCGCATTGCTGCGCGTAATGCTCGTCAGAGTGTATTGCGCAAGTCACCTCTTGGCGGTGGTGGTTTGCCAGGTAAATTAGCCGACTGCGAGAGCAAAGATCCTGCAGAGTGCGAGATTTTCCTTGTGGAGGGAGATTCTGCAGGTGGTACGGCTAAGACAGGTCGCGACCGTAAGATTCAGGCAATCTTGCCATTACGTGGTAAGATCCTCAATGTAGAGAAAGCGATGGAGCACAAAGTCTTTGAGAGCGAAGAGGTGCGTAATATCTTTACTGCATTGGGTATTACATTTGGTACAGAAGAAGACCCTAAAGCATTGAACCTCAGCAAACTTCGTTATAACAAAGTAATTATCATGGCCGATGCCGACGTTGATGGTGCGCATATTGCTACGCTGATTATGACCCTCTTCTTCCGTCACATGAAAGAGGTCATTGAGCAAGGTCACTTGTTTATTGCTATGGCTCCGCTGTATTTGTGCTCTAGAGGTAGTTACAAAGAGTATTGCTGGAATGACCAACAACGCTTGGAGTTCATCATGAAGTATTGCAATGGTGATGAGCGATTAGTAAAGACACAACGCTATAAAGGTCTCGGTGAGATGACTGATGAGCAATTATGGGAAACAACCATGGACCCTGCTCGTCGTCTCTTGAAGCAAGTGACCATTGAGAATGCTGCAGAGGCTGATCGCACAATCGCTATGTTGATGGGTGATGATGTGGCACCTCGTCGTGAGTTTATTGAAAAGAACGCTACCTACGCTAAGATTGATGCATAATCATAGCGAAAGGTTAAAGTTTACGGGCGATGAGGATTGCTGTTTATTGTAGTGCAAAAGACAGAATACCTGAAGAGTATTTGGCACTCGGTGATGTACTAGGTCAGTGGATTGCCCAAGCAGGACACACCTTGGTGTATGGCGGTGCTACGGGTGGGCTGATGACACGTGTGAGCAATGCGGCAAAGGCTGCTGGTGGCACGGTAGAAGGCGTGATACCCCAACGTATTATCCAAGCCAAACGTATGGCAGATAATTGTGATGTACTATATACAGTGGTCAACATGTGCGAGCGCAAACAGAAAATGAAGGACTTGTCAGACTGTTTTGTCTGCTTACCCGGTAGTTATGGTACGCTTGATGAGATGATGGACGTAGTGGCGAGTGGTACGATAGACGAACATCGTAAGCCTTGCTTTGTATTGAACTACCAAGGGTTTTACGAAGGACTAAAACAGCTGACAGATCAGATGCGCAAACTATCCTTTCTGCCTCAAGAAGAACAGTATGCTCCTCAGTTCGTGGACACAATAGAAGAATTGATAGACAAACTAATAGTAATTAAACTTTAAAAACACATACTTATGCAAACAGTAAAAATGCTTAGTACCAAGCAGTTTGAGCAATGGTTGCAAGAGCAAGCACAGATTGCTGTGCGCTATCGTAAGATAGAAAAAAGTGATCTCTTAGCAGAATATCACACTTTGAAAAAAGTGGTAGAATCGGCTGATTTCCAATCAAAAAAGACAAAACTCACAACAACTCGCTATGCCGACACCCAAGAAGGTAGCACCATGAATTTGTACAAACAATTGAGTTGGAATACATCAGTTATTCTCTATAACTTGCTCAAAAAACAAGCATGGAAAGAGAAACCTGAGATTGCTCAATACTTGGCGCTATCTGAACAAATCCAAACTCCTGAGTTCCAACAAGCCAATGCTTTTTGGAAGAATCCAAAACGCTGGTTTACTACTCCTGAAAGCCAACAAGAGAAACGCTACAATGAGTTGGTTAAGCATGCGGATATTGTGTTTTTCTTCCAACATACAGAACAAGAAATAGCGGACTTGGAGAGTTACTCTACCGTATGGACGGAGGAGTGCGAAACGGCTAAATTGTCTGCTGTATGGCAAACTGGTTTTCTCTATCCGAACAAGGATTTCAAGGCTGACCACTCGCATGTGAGTGAGCTACAGGCATACACCAAAGGTAGAAATACCCTAGTGACTAATCGTATGTGGACTATTTTTACCAAAAAAGAGAAAACAACTTTCCCTGCATGGCATCCAACCAAGGGTATGATTATGCACGATTTTGCTTACACAAGCGATGTGTGGCATACGACTGAGGCTATTGCCCCTAAATCGGGTGTTATTCAAGCCAAAGTACGCACAATTGGCAAAGCAAAACATGTTTTCTGTTTAACGACTATCAATGCTAAGAAGTCATTACACCTCTTGCCTGCTAATCATTTGGTTAAAGAGGCTATCTACACCCTTGTTTGGAACGAGCAGGAGGTAGTGAACTACGTAAACAATGTAGAAGTATCTCGCACGCAGAACCCATTGGCAGATAAAGCACTTCACTTGTTGGTACGCAGTTATTTGCCACAAGAGCAGAAGGGTGGTACAGGTCAAATGGATATTGATTGGATACGCATCTATACGAAATAGTTTAAAGTTTAGAGATTATGTTTTTGATTGCAGGGCCATGTGCCATAGAGAGTCGAGATATGGTAATGTACACCGCTGAAACATTAAAGCAGGTGTGCGATCGATTGGGCATCACTTTGTATTTCAAATCCTCTTATGATAAAGCTAATCGCACTAACTTGTCAGAGCGCGGTGTGGGTATGGAGAAAGGGTTGGAGATTTTGCAAGAAGTAAAGTCCACTTTCTCTTTGCCTATTCTCACCGATGTACATGAGTCGTGGCAATGTGCACCTGTAGCAGAGGTAGCAGAGGTGTTGCAAATTCCCGCTTTTCTCTCTCGTCAAACCGATTTGTTGGTGGCTGCAGCTCAAACGGGCAAGGTTGTCAATGTAAAGAAAGGTCAATTTATGGCGCCTTGGGATATGCGCGGAGCAATAGCTAAGATCGAAACTAACCATCCACTTGCCTTATCGCCCAATAGTCTTATTGCCTCAAAAAGTATTTGGCTCACAGAGCGCGGAAGCAGTTTTGGTTATGGAAATATCATAGTGGATATGACATCGCTTGTGAAAATGCGCGAGTATGGCTATCCTGTGGTGTTCGATGCCACCCATTCGGTACAACAGCCTAGTAGCCAAGCAGGCGTGACGGGTGGTAATCGTGAGATGGTACCTCATCTTATCCGTGCTGCAGTGGCAGTGGGCATTGATGGCCTATTCTTGGAGGTGCATCCAGAACCAGAAAAAGCCATCTCTGATGCTGCTAATCAATTACGACTCAGCGATGTGGAACATATCCTGCGACAAGCACAAAGAATAGAATCTACTATTAATTCTTAATTAATAATTCCGAGTTGTCTCTATGTACGCAAAAAGAGCAAAAGAGATATTTGATACAGAAATTCATGAGTTAGAAAAACTCAGAAACAGTATTGATGCCACGTTTGATAAAGTAGTGGAAGTTCTTTATCATTGTCAAGGTAAGGTAGTGATGATGGGTATCGGCAAAACAGGTATTATTGCGCATAAGATGGCAGCCTCTTTTGCTTCTACAGGAACTCCATCTATTTTTGTAAACGCTGCGGAAGCTGTCCATGGGGATTTAGGTATGATCAATGCCAATGATGTTGCTATACTGGTAAGTAATAGTGGCGCAACCAACGAGATACTCAGTATCATTGATCCACTTCACCGATTAGGTTGTACTATTGTGGCCATGACCGGTAATTTGGAATCCACGTTGGCGCAGCGTGCTGACCATGCACTCTCTATTCATGTGGATACGGAGGCGTGTCCATTGGGTCTTGCACCTACTACTTCTACCACAGCTACTCTGCTTATGGGTGATGCGCTGATGATCTGCCTCATGGAGATGCATAAGTTTAAGGCAGAGAATTTTGGCCTTTATCACCCAGGTGGTGCATTGGGAAGACAATTGTTGGGTAGAGTAAGCAAGTGTATGACTACTGATGTGCCTCGTGTACAAGTAGATTCCATTTTCAAAGATGTTGTTTCTGAGATAACCGATAAGCATTTAGGCATGACCATGGTGTATGATCAGACGTGCTGTGTGGGTATCATCACCGACGGTGATGTACGTCGTGCTATCCTTAAATACAACGATGTGCAGATAACGGCAGCAGACATTATGACACCGTCTTATAAGCATATTACCAAGGACGCCCTATTGAGCGATGCGTTGGCAACAATGGATAAACACAATATCACTACTCTAGCGGTTACAGAAGATGCAGAAAGCCAAGATATTATCGGAATCATTTCTATTCACCATATCATTGATTTTCAATCCTAAGATATGATTATTCATCTACCTAAAAATATATCGCAAGACTACGTAAAAGAGTTTGTAGAGGGTATTGGGGCATTGTGTTTGGAACAACCCGAATACTTTGTTCTTATTACAAATCATACCGTCAAGCAGTTGCCTGAGTCTATTGCAAGCTTTGCGCTCAATCATTGGGTCTTCAATTCGGATATGCAACTTTCTTCTCGCACCTATCATTCGGACACCTATCGTGTGCAGATTGCAGATACGTATATCGGTGGTGATCAGAAGAATCAGCTGATGATAGCAGGTCCTTGTGCCATTGAGAGCCGTGAGCAGATAGAGCAGTCGTGTCAGATGCTCAAAAAGCTGGGTATTCGTGTGTTGCGTGCGGGGTGTTATAAGCCTCGTACCTCTCCTTATACATTCCGTGGTTTGGGCGAAGATGGACTCAAACTCCTTGCGGAAATGCGCGAGAAGTATGGATTATTGATTGCAACTGAGATGCGCGATGCTACGCATGCAGATAAAGTGGTTGAGTATGCCGATATTGTGCAAGTGGGAGCTAAGGCTATGTATGACCATGGCTTGCTTACGGCAGCGGGTCAATCAGGCAAACCTGTCATTCTCAAACGCGGTTTTGGTTCTACGCTTCAAGAATTAGTCAATTGTGCCGATTTCATCATGAGTTGTGGCAATAATCAAGTTATTCTTTGTGAGCGTGGTATCCGCAGTTTTGAGACGAATACGCGCTTTACTCTTGATTTGTGTGGTGTGGCTTGGTTAAAGCAACATTGCAATTTGCCTATTATTCTTGACCCAAGTCATGCCATGGGACATGCGTATGGCATAGCCGATTTAGCACGTGCTTGTACAGCGATGGGGATAGATGGTTTGCTTATTGAGACTCACCCTCAACCTGATCTGGCACTGAGTGATGCACCACAACAACTCGACCACCAGCAATTCGCTAACATGTATGTCTCTTTGAAACAAGTTGCTAATTCTGTTGGGAAAATATTGGTATAATGATTAGAAGAATTGCTCTATTATGAAGTGTGTTGCTTTCTAAGTCTAAACCATGCAATACCTGCACTTCCATTAATCACCAAGAACACCACGAATAGCACTACAGAAAAGAGATTGCCAATCAAGACATACAATACGATTCCTGACAAAGCATATAGTCCCCACCATATCCAAGCGTCTATTTTTTGGTAAATAAGAATAAAGTTTGCCAATGTAGAAGAAGCTATCATCACCCCTCCCATAAGTTTGATTAGTATGTTTTCATCCCACGCATCCTGCTGAATGACTAACGTTGCCAACGCATAATCTCCCAACACTACAATCAGCAAAATAAGCACCGACAACCATTGCAACCGACGAGGCAACCATTCGGGCACAAAAGGCTGGTCTGTCTTCTGAGGTTGCAGTAGCAGTTTGCGCCATCGCAACAGAGAAGATAGCATAAACGGAACAAACACTAACAACTGCAAGAACACCAAGTCTATATTTCCTTGTAAATAGAATTGTACTGATAGCAACAATGCCATCAATATGCCACCACAAAAACCAGTATAGTTTTTTGGATTACGAATAGTCAGCACATATGCTACACCTATCACACTGGCAGGAATGCCTACCAAAAACGCAGACTCGTGCCACTTGAGAAGCATGCCATTCAAGGCAGGAATCAGCCACTCAATACTATACAATATAAGGAACAAAGCAGAAAAGATACCTATTGAGAATAGTATATGCATTGCAAATTGTTTCCAGAGAATCTGTTTCATAGGAGTGTGTAAGGTGTAGAGTGTAGAGTGTAAAGGCTAGAAATAAAAAAAAGGCGAGCATTGCGCTCGCCTTTTTTATTGTCGTATTAGTTACGCTTGCGGTTACCGTAGCGAGACATAAACTTGTCAACGCGACCTGCGGTATCCACGAGTTTAGACTTACCAGTGTAGAATGGGTGACTGGTGTTGGAGATCTCCAACTTGATCAATGGGTAAGTAGTACCATCAATCTCGATGCTGTCCTTCGTGTTAGCTGTAGAGCGACTGAAGAACTGTGTACCATCGGACATATCTTTGAAAACTACAACGCGGTAGTTCTCTGGATGAATTCCTTTTTTCATACTTTTGTTTCCTTTCTTTAGCCGATTACTCAGCAATAACGTTCAACTTTATCTCAGCCTTAACCTCGCGGTGAAGTTTAGCTGTAGCTGTAGCCTCACCAAGAGTCTTCACAGCCTCTTCAATAGTGATGATCTTCTTATCAACCTCTATACCAAGAGCAGCCAATGCCTCAGACACCTGAGCGGTTGTGATTGTACCAAAGATTTTGCCATCCTCGTTAGCCTTAGCAGACACAGTAACTACGGTGTTAGCCAATTTCTCAGCCAAAGCTTGAGCGTCAGCCAACAATTTAGCAATCTTGTGTGCTTGTTGTTTGAGGTTCTCTGCCAATTGCTTACGATTGCTCTCGTTAGCGATAACAGCCATCTTGTTAGGGATGAGGTAGTTACGACCAAAGCCATCTTTTACCTTAACGATATCGTTCTTGTAGCCCAAGTTAGCTACATCTTGAATCAAAATTACTTCCATGATGTTTCCTTTCTAATTAAATAGTTAATTACTTCTTTTTAACTCGAACGATTACTTCATCATATCAGTTACGTATGGAAGAAGAGCCAAGTGGCGTGCTTTCTTCACTGCTTGAGCCACCTTGCGTTGGAACTTCAAGCTTGTACCAGTGATACGACGTGGAAGGATTTTACCTTGCTCATTCAAGAACTTTTTCAAGAACTCTGGATCTTTGTAGTCAATGTACTTGATACCACTCTTTTTGAAACGGCAATATTTTTTCTTTTTTGCCTCGTTGGTTTTTGGGGTCAAGTAGCGAATTTCGTCATTCTGTGCCATAATTAAGCCTCCTCTTTTTTAAGATTAACATTGCGACGTTTCTCTGAGTACTCATAAGCGTACTTGTCAAGACGTGTGGTGAGGAAGCGCAACACGCGCTCATCACGACGGAAAGCTGTCTCGAGCTTAGCAATCATCTCAGGTTCTACATCAAATTGCAACAAGGCGTAGAATCCCGTAGTTTTGCCTTGGATAGGGTAAGCCAATTTCTTCAAACCCCACTCCTCACGACTCAAAATGGAACCGCCATTTTCGGTGAGAAGTTTCTCGAATTTGTCAACCGCTTCCTTCATCTGTGGTTCAGACAAAACGGGAGTCAACACGAAAGCGGCTTCGTAATGATTTAACATAATGTTTGATTAGTTAATTAAATTGTTAGTAATTAGTTATTTATCACTCTTTTGCAACGATTACACACAATAATTCATGCGCAAACGCGCGAAAAAGCGTGCAAAGGTACAACAAAAAATGCACATGAGCAAATTTTTCTAGAAAAAAATGCATTTTTGGATAAAAAAAGTGCTCACGGGCTGCATTGAGCGACCGCAGCTTCGAGGTGGGCGAGCGTAGCGAGGTCGGTGTCCTCGAAGATACTACAGTGTCGTTCAATGCGAGGGCGTAGCCCGCACATAAACATTTCTCCTACAAACTCTCCAGCAAAATCGCCTCCATAATCTTGTATGCCTCTAGATTAGGATGCACACCATCTTTGGCGTATTTCTTAGGCAAACCGCCATGCTCATCCACCAATACCGAATAATAGTCTATATACTTGATTTTATTGGCTTTAGCGTATGCCTCAATCATCTCGTTCAGTCGCTTAATATCCTTCGCAGGGGTCAAGTTAGAGCGCCAATAGAAACATACCGCAGGCAGTATGGAGCATAGCACAGGTTTAATCTTGTGAAACCTCGCCAGTTCGCACATTGACTGTAGGTTTTGCATAATGTGTTCATGGGAGATATAACCATTATTCTGCGCAATATCATTGGTGCCTGCCATAATAACCACTATTTTTGGGTTCAGTGCCACCACATCCGCCTGAAAACGACTAAGCATTTGCGCTGTCACTTGTCCGCTGATTCCGCGACCAACAAAGTTATTTTCCGCAAAAAACTCAGGGTGTTTGCTTGCCCAACCGTCGGTAATAGAGTTACCTATCAGCACAGCTGTTGGACGTTTCTTTTTCTTGCAATTATCTCCGATTTCATCGGCATTTATCGAATCATTTTGCGCAGCATAACGTTCGTGCTGAGCCCATGTCTTCTCTGCATTTACGCCCAACGAGCAAATAATCAAAAAGACCAAAAAAAAGAGTATCCGTTTCATAATTCTTTAATCTTAGTTCTTAATTCAAAATTTCCAATCGGACTGCAAAAGTACTACTTTTTTCTAACATACACAATTTTTTTTCACCAATTCTCCTCTACCACCCCCTCCTCTTTCGCATCTCGTATGCTTCCACACGTACCCGATACATATACTCCTTGCATAATTCACATATATTCCACGAATATTCTATTTCGCAAATGACATGCGAATTCCCCACTGCAAAGATCTTTGTGAGAGAAAAAAAACAGGAGGAAAGGAGACTTACGTATAACATGAAATATCTATATCCATTTTCTCGAATGCTATTCAAGTATGCCCCGCCTTTACACCCTACAGCTCACACCCCACATGAGAAAAATTGCACCAAAATGCATTTTTTCTTGCACAACCGCATTTTTTTTTGTACCTTTGCAGCGTATTTCGTGCGCCTATGCGTGAGAGTGGCGCGCGAATAATTGATAAAATACGAGATATAAACAATTGAAAAATAAAACTTTAACGACAAAATGAAACACTTCAACGAGTACAAACAACTGAACTTGGCAGAGTTGAGCAAGCAGATCCTTGAGCAATGGGAGAAGGAAGACTTGTTTCACAAGAGTATCGAAACACGCGAAGGCAATCCTTCGTTCCTCTTCTTCGAGGGGCCTCCTTCAGCCAACGGTATGCCAGGTATTCACCACGTGATGGCTCGTACTATCAAAGATACGTTCTGCCGCTTCAAGACCATGCAGGGCTACCAAGTGAAGCGCAAAGCGGGTTGGGACACCCACGGTTTGCCTGTGGAACTCGGCGTTGAGAAACTGCTCGGTATCACCAAAGAGGATATTGGCAAGAAGATCAGCGTGGACGAGTATAACGCTGCCTGCCGCCGCGAGGTGATGAAATATACCCAAGAGTGGACCAACCTCACCAAACAAATGGGCTACTGGGTGGACCTTGATAATCCATATATCACCTACGATAATAAGTTTATCGAGACCCTGTGGTGGCTCCTCAAAGAGCTTTACAAGAAAGGTTACCTCTACAAGGGCTATACTATCCAGCCTTACTCGCCTGCTGCGGGTACAGGTCTCTCATCCCATGAGTTGAACCAACCAGGCTGCTACCGCGATGTGAAAGACACCACCTGCACCGCGCAGTTTAAGATTTCGGGTATCGGGAATCGGGTATCAGGAATCGGTGATGCTCCGTTGTATGCCCTCGCTTGGACCACTACTCCTTGGACCTTACCAAGCAACACCGCACTCTGCGTAGGACCAAAGATTGACTATGTAATCGTTAAAGGCGAAAATCCATATACCAAACTTGAGGCTTATTACCTCCTCGCAGAGGCACGTTTGGCTGCTTATAGCAAGGAGCTCGGCGAAGCACCCGAAGTCCTTTGGCGCGGCAAGGGTACTGACCTCGAAGGTATCCAATATGAGCAACTCATTCCATGGGCTAATCCCGGAGAGGGCGCATTTAAGATTATCCTGGGCGACTATGTGACCACCGAAGATGGTACAGGTATCGTGCATATCGCGCCTACTTTTGGTGCGGATGACGCTTTCGTAGCGAAGAAGGCGGGTGTGCCTGGTATGGTGTTCATTACCAAGAAAGGTGAGCAACGCCCTATGGTGGATATGACGGGTAAGTTCTTCAATATTGCCGATTTAGACGAGGATTTTGTGAAGAATCAGGTAAATGTAGCGGCATACGAGCCATGGGCTGGCCGCTATGTGAAGAATGCCTATGACGCAAACTTGACGGACAAAGACGAGACTCTGGATGTGAGTATTTGTATCTGGCTGAAAGGCGAGAACAAGGCGTTCCGCATTGAGAAGCACGTGCACAACTACCCACACTGCTGGCGTACCGACAAGCCTGTGCTTTACTACCCACTCGATTCATGGTTTATTCGCTCGACCCAAGCGCGCGAGGAGATGATGGCGCTCAACAACACCATCAACTGGCAACCAGAGAGTACGGGTACAGGTCGCTTCGGTAAGTGGCTGGAGAACCTCAACGACTGGAACCTCTCCCGCTCTCGCTACTGGGGTACTCCGCTGCCAATCTGGCGCACCGAGGACGGACAAGAGGAACTCTGCATCGGTAGTATCGCCGAACTCATGCAGGAGATCGACAAGTCCATCGCTGCGGGCTTCATGACCGAGAACCCTTGGCCAAAGCACGAGGTAGGCAACTACTCCAAAGAGAACTACGACCCTGCTGTCATTGACCTCCACCGTCCGTATGTGGATAATATCATTCTCTGCTCACCAAGCGGCAAACCAATGAAGCGCGAGCTTGACCTCATTGACGTATGGTTTGACTCAGGCGCTATGCCTTACGCACAAAACCACTACCCATTCGAGAACCAAGATGCTCCACGCACTGCGGACTTCATATCTGAGGGTGTGGACCAAACACGCGGTTGGTTCTTTACCCTCCACGCTATTCACACGATGATTGAGGGCAGCGTGGCATACAAGAATGTCATCAGCAACGGACTCGTACTCGATAAGAACGGCAATAAGATGTCCAAACGCCTCGGCAACGCAGTTGATCCATTCGGTGCGTTGGATAAGTACGGAGCAGACGCAGTACGCTGGTATATGCTCACCAACTCCAGCCCATGGGAGAACCTGAAGTTCGACCCAGAAGGTGTGGACGAGATTCGCCGTAAGTTCTTCGGAACCCTGTATAATACCTACGGCTTCTTCGCCCTCTACGCCAACGTGGACGGCTGGACTCCTGAACTTCTGAACCCTGAACTCCTGAATCTCACCGAGATCGACAAATGGGTCCTCTCTCGCCTCAACTCCCTCATCAAAGAGGTGACCGCAGCCTACGAGGCATACGAGCCAACGAAAGCAGGTCGCGCTATCTCGGACTTCGTGCAAGACGACCTGAGCAACTGGTATGTGCGCCTCAACCGCAAGCGTTTCTGGGGTGGCGAAATGGATGCCGACAAGCAAGCGGCTTACTACACCCTCTACACCTGCCTCAAGACCGTAGCCCAACTCATGGCGCCTAACGCACCATTCTATGGCGACCGCCTCTACCGCGACTTGACAGGCGAGACCGTTCACCTTAGCCAATGGCCTGTAGCCGACGAGGAGCTCATCAACCTCGAGCTGGAGCGCAGTATGTCA
>JAFNUD010000076.1 GCA_017384225.1 Paludibacteraceae bacterium | reverse complement strand
AGGGCTAAGGCTGCATAGATAAATTTTCTGTTTCTCATATCGTTAATTTCTTTTATTATTTCCCGTCATGACCGACCTGATCGGCCATCTACTCTGTCATCCCCGGCTCCGACCGTGGATCTCTTGGTGAGCAGGTAGGCGGTCAAGCCATCCTGCCCTAAACTATTTTGGAGATTAGTTATTAGATGGTGCAACTGTCCAGATGCCTTCGTTCTCGGTTGCGGTGTAACCATCGGCAAGATATGAAGTGGGGTCAAAGCCGAAGGTGCCACCAGAGATAATAAGAGTGCCACCATGATATTCAAGTGTAGACACATTTCCGCCTGAAATATAGACGTTACCACTATTCCTAATTTGAAGCATATCAATATTTCCACCAGAAATTGTGGCTATTGCATCACGTATCTGCACCTCATCAATACTACCTCCTGATACAGTGATAGTACTACCATCATCCACGTCCAGCGTACATTTCATCGTACCACCTTGCAATTTCAGATGTGCATTTATTAGATTGACATAAGGATCTTCTTCATTAGATTTGATCGTGCCATCACCGCTGATGATTATAGAACAATCCTCGGCATTAAACATCCATTTGGAGGTGATGTCATATCCATTCATATCCAAGACAACATCTGAAGATACGAAAAAATCATCCAGAGTGATATTATCCATCAACTTGATTTTGCCGCCGTCTTCAATGGCAGCAGTAAACTCTTCTGCTGTAGATACCTTTTCAAAGAGAACCTCCTCCGCCATACCGCCGTCGATCTCTTCTTCATCCCAATCCAACACTCTGACGTAGCTGATGCCTACAGCATCCTTACCCACGGTGAGGTGGAAGTTGTAGTGCTTGCCTGCTTCAAGACCTGCGATGAGCGTGCTGTTAACCGGTACGGTGAGGTTATCTTCAAAATTCATTTCCAAAGTGATGAAAGATGCTTCTTCGGCATACACACCCGGAAGGAGGATGGCGGTATAACCGTCCTTTGACTCATAAGGCGTAACTTCAACAGGAGTCTCCTCGTTGGTGAAGAAACGGAACATTGACACGTAGTTGTCACCTGCGGGATATTGTGAATTGAATGATACAGTCACCGTTACCTTAGTCAACTTGTGGACGAAATTTAGGTCAAGTACACCACTACCTGGTTTGGTCATCTCTTCGGTTTCGGCAGTCATCCAGTCGGCTTTATCGATGCCTGCACTCTGATCCGTAGGCAAATCAAACGAGTCGAACGATGCCGTAGCAGCAGGATACCATGCCTTGAATTGATTCTTTGCAGAACCATTCCATACGAGAGCATCGGTAGTGGTCCAAGTGGTTCCATCAAAGGTATAGGTAGCGATGTTCTTGGTATCACGCAAAGTGTTCTGCACGCAGATCTTGTCGCCGTTGATAAAATTGGTAGCACCATCGTCTTCGTATGCCACACGTGTCTGAAGCTTGCCAATGGTAGCGTTAATCTTCACAGCGTCGTTGTCAGTCTGTGGAGTGAAGTCGTCTTCTTGTGTACAAGCAGCGAATGTCAATGCCATGGCTGCAAGGACAATATATTTATTATAGATCTTCATTGTTATATACGAATAAAATTATCACTAAGATTATTACTCAGTTTCAAGGTTTCCACCATTTTCAGCCACCCAAGGTGCAGCGGTGATGTTGCCTACAGTCACCTTATCCTGACCAATTTGGAGGCTGATTTTGTATTGGCTATTAGATTTCAGTTCGTTACCTACAGCAGCAAGACTGATAGTAGCCTTGAACACGCGACCGTCATTCATTGTAATCACGATTGGAAATGACTCGCATACTTCCATAGGAATAACGAGAACCTCATGGTTGGTCATCGCCAATGTGGCAGTTGCTTCGCCCTGATAAGTCCAAGTGTCTTCTTTAATGTTCAAAGTACCCGAAGCATACATATTCTTGACCTCTATTGAAACGATCTCTAGACCACCCGCCTCTGTACCAAAAGTAGGCATGAGCGACAACTTGGCAAAAGCATGGCGCATAGTGAGGTGGATAGGATTTTCATCAATGAGATTCTGTTTTGCTATCAGATAATCTGCCTGCTCTGTGGCATTGATGGCTATTTTCCCATCTTCAGTAGCCCCCTCGCAATAAGGATACAAAGCATAAATCTTTTGTT
>JAFNUD010000075.1 GCA_017384225.1 Paludibacteraceae bacterium | reverse complement strand
TTGTATCGGCTCGTCTTTGATGACGTAACCACGTTGTCTTAAAAGATTAAGTGCCTGTGATGTAGAAAGAATCTTTTCTTCTTTTACAGGACGAGATTCAAGAAATCCATCTGGTGTATATGGCTTTAAATCTGAGAGTATGTGCCAGATAGCGGTCAGGATCATACGGCAGATAGCAATGATGGCTTTCTTGTGACCACGGCGTGCTTTTATACGCTTGTATCGGTTGGTGAATTCAGGATGCTTTTTCGATTTGATTAAAGCATTTGCAACTTGCACCAGAACTGGTTTAAAATAGGAACCAGCACGGGAAATCCGAGTGGATTTGATTTTGCGATCGCTTTTATCATTACGAGGACAACATCCTGCCCAAGAGACGAGGTGTTTAGCTGTGGGGAAGACAGACATGTCACCGCCAATCTCTGAAAGCACTTGAATAGCAGTCAGTGGATTCTTATCGAATCCAGGAACAGTCCTTATTAAGTTTAAAGCAGTCTCATATTTATCACTGAGACGAAGGATTTCCTGTTCTACTTCTGAAATGTGTTTATTCAGTTCATCGATGTGGTTTAAGCACTGTCTAAGTTTAACAGCTTGTTCTTTAGAAATAGCACCATCAACTGCAGCCTGTATCTCTTCAATTGGAGTTTTACAGCGACCATCTACAAAGGGTGCTACATCAAATGATTCTCCTGGGTGTTGCAATATATGTTCTGCAATAGAACGAGATGATTTACCAAATACATCAGAAAAGACTTCATCAAGTTTGAGATTTGAAACAGTAAGACAATTCTGTGCACGATTCTTCTCACCAGTAATCATACAAGTGAGTTTGTATCGGTATCTTACAAGGTCTCGAAGTTCTCGAATGTCAGCAGGTGGAATGAATGAAGGACTCACCATACCACACATGTAAAGGTCGCAAATCCATTTAGCATCTTTACGATCAGTTTTGTTTCCCTTCATTGGTTTTGTGTATTTGGGATGAGATAGAGTAACCCAAATGTTGTGTTGCTCTAAGATATTGAAAACAGGGATCCAATACTTACCGGTAGATTCCATACAAACATCGCTACAGTTGTATTTAGCAAGCCAATCACACAGCTCATTCAACCCTTTAGTGAAGGAAGAAAAGCGAGCTTGCTTATATTCAGTGCGGTTGTTGGAATCAGTAATACCAATACAGGCGAAGATCCATGTTTTGTGGACATCGAGTCCACAGCAATTAAATTTTAAGATTTTAAACGACAATAAAATAACCTCCTGAAATTTATAGTTATAAAACTGACAGTGACTGGTCATCCGGCGAGATCGAGTCGACTTCGGAAGAGATAAGTTTACGGGCTACTGTTATGCGCCACTCATTGATGCCTTAACGGATGACCGACAACATATAAATATACGAGGTCGCCGCTATACAGCCCCGCCACTCACCTCCACGTGTTCTGTAGTGTGTCAGTCTTATAACAAGATAATATCAGAAGAAAGATAGATTAGATAGCGAAGCCCAGTGCACCTGTTTCATGACGCATTGGTGTCTTTCGCAGAAAGACGGGTAATAA
>JAFNUD010000006.1 GCA_017384225.1 Paludibacteraceae bacterium | reverse complement strand
TTGCCTTGGTGATAGCTGTGATTTGTGTATAAATCTTTTGAAATGCTTTTGCCATAGTCGTTATGCTTTGATTTGTTTCTCAGCGAGAAGGTCGTTGAGTTGTTGTTGATATTGGTTGAATGCCTCGCTCTTGAACTCAGCATAGTTCATCTGCTTGCAGAGGTTGATCACGCGCTTGAAGTAGGTACTTACATCGTTGAAGTCCACAAAGTCGTAATCGTGCTTGCAGATATCCATCACGAGGTTGAGGATGTATTGTTGACGCTCCATTGGGCAGACAGCATCGATCTTATCGAACGCATCTTGTTGGAGAACAACGAAATCGATCACCTCAGCTTTCCAGAACTCCTCGTGGTAGTTTACTGGTACACCGTCGTCACCAAGAATGTTGATTTGCTCTTGGATCTCCTTACCGCGTTGGAGGTAAGTCTTCATATCGTTCACCTTACCAAGCCACTCGCCATCGATGAGGTTGGTGATATACTCCTCAAACTCAGGATACTCGATATATTTTGAATAAGAGTCGATTGGGTTCACAGCAGGGTAACGCTTGCGGTCTGCACGCGCTTGCTCGAGTGCGTAGAAGCAGCGAGCCACTTTCTTTGTTCCCTCAGTCACAGGCTCCTTCAAGTTACCACCCGCAGGAGATACAGTACCGAGGAAGGTTACTGAACCAGTCTTACCATTATTAAGGTACACATAACCCGCGCGCGCATAGAACGCACCGATGATAGCCGACAAGTCCATAGGGAACGCATCTTGACCTGGCAACTCCTCCAAACGGTTAGACATCTCACGCAACGCTTGTGCCCAACGAGAAGTAGAGTCAGCCATCAACAATACGCGCAATCCCATCGAACGGTAGTACTCTGCAATAGCCATTGAGGTATATACAGATGCCTCACGAGATGCCACTGGCATGTTAGATGTGTTGGCGATGATGATGGTACGCTCCATCAACTTACGACCTGTATGTGGGTCTTCCAACTCTGGGAACTCGGTAAAGGTCTCCACCACCTCGTTTGCACGCTCACCGCAGGCAGCGATAATCACGATATCTGCCTCTGCTTGCTTAGAGATAGCGTGTTGGAGTACAGTTTTACCAGTACCGAAAGGACCAGGGATAAATCCTGTACCACCCTCGCAGATTGGGTTAGCGGTGTCGATGGTACGCACACCCGTTTCGAGCAATTTGAATGGACGTGGTTTGCTCTTGTATGCCAATACTGGCTTCTTCACTGGCCACTTTTGTACCATGGTCACATTGTGGTCGTTGCCCTCAGCGTCGGTCAATACGGCGATAGTGTCGTGAATCTTGTACTCACCAGCTGCCACGATGCTCTTCACGGTGTATGTGCCTTCAAACACAAATGGCACCATGATCTTGTGTGGTTGGTAGTTCTCATCTACCTCACCCAACCAAGCAGCAGCTTCCACCTTGTCGCCTACCTTAGCGATTGGCTCAAATTTCCATAGCTTCTCCTCGTCGAGTGGGAAGTTGTACTCACCACGTTGGAGGAAAACGCCGGTCAACTTATCGAGGTCATTTTGCAGACCATCGTAGTTACGGCTCAAAAGACCAGGACCCAATGTTACCTCGAGCATGTGTCCTGTAAACTCTACGGTATTGCCGACTTTCAGTCCACGGGTGCTCTCAAACACCTGTACATAGACATTGTCGCCAATCACCTTGATGACCTCTGCCATCAATCGGGTCTCACCAAGCTTGATGTAGCAGATTTCGTTTTGTGATACAGGTCCATCTACCACCACAGTCACCAGGTTGGCGATGATACCTTTTACTTTTCCTGTTGTCATATCTTTATTGTAAATTTATTCCTTTTTTCATATCACTTACTAATTCTCTAAAGACTTTTTCTCCCTGTTCAACAGTGAGGAGAGCCCAGCGATTGAGCATCTCTGCTTGCAAGTAGTAAGCCAATACATTCTCAATGGAGAAGTTCACGAACAGTGTCTTCTCTTCCAACCATGCAAAGCGGATAGCGTCCATCTGTTTCTCACGCTCCATGAGGTTATCAATCTCCACGAGCGCCATCACTTCCGACAGATTATCCATCACGCCTGCCAAGCCAAAATCCTTTTGTGGCAAGTCCTTACGCAAGATCTCAGCCACAGGGTTATGCCCAACGATTGCCTTACGCACATCAAAACCGTGACGACGACAAATAGTTGCTGCCAACACATTGTTCATGTCTTGGTTGAATGCAAACCATTTGCGCACGAACGCGTTTTTGCTTGCAAGGCCCATTTCGTACAGCACCTGCGTGCGCAAGTCAGTTTCGGATAGCACTTCGCGTGCATCTTCCCACCAGCTTGGCTGATTCAAGATTGTCTCGTCATACTCAGCAATCTTATCCAGCACTTCCTGCGCATCAGATGGCATACGCAACACTGAAAGCAGTTGCAGATCCTTCTCAGTGAGAGTCTCACCAAAAAGCTCCAGCAGAGCGTCCATTGACATAGGCGCAGCGGGGTCCCCGACGGAACTCGTGGTTCCGTGGGGTGCTTTTTCCCCACCTGCTTTCAAGTCAGGCAAACCAGCCAGTAAACATTCGTATCCCATATATACTTTGTTTAATATTGTTCAGAGGTTCAGACGCGCTTTGCGCTTGTTCAGATACACTCCTAAACTTCTAAACTCCTGAACTCCTGAACTCCTGAACTCCTAAACTATTAGAATAACAAATCGATAAGTTGTGGACGCAAGAACTCTTTGAAGTACTCTACAAACTCCTTCTCGCCGAAGTTCAACTTGTAGCCACCTTTCTCAGGTACGATAGCGAAGTCGGTCTTGATACCCTTCACTTCGTTAATCTTCACACCTTTCTCGAGCAGACCTTTTGCGTTAGCGGCAAAGTATTTCTGCAACGCCTCTGCATCTTTAGCCTCGATGGTCACGTTGCCCTCTTTCGCCATTTGCTCAGCGAGCTTAGCGATCACGCCTTGCATAAACTTCGCATCAGCAGTAGCGGCCTTTACGCTGTCAGCCGCTACTTGCTCAGTAATGAGGTTAGTTACCTCTGTCTTGAGTGCGCTTACGCTTTGTTCTGCAAAGAGTTTCAACTCAGCACGAGTGTTCTTATCCAACTCTGCCAATTTAGCCTCTGCTGCAGCGATTTTCTCAGCAGCCTCTTTTTCAGCTTTTGCTACGATAGCAGCAGCTTCTTCTTGTGCCTTTGCTACGATTGCAGCAGCTTCGGCATTACCTTTCTCCACGCCCTCTGCGTAGAGCTTGTTGGTCAATTCTGATAGATTCATTTTGTATATCTTTTTTATTAATTATTCGCTTACTTTTTGCCTTTTTCAAGGTGTTTTTGAGGCATTTTCTACACCTCTATTCGCAACACCCCAAAAAACCGTGCAAAAGTAGTAAAAATTTTTGATATACACAAATAATAATTAGAAATTATTGTTTTATTACTGTGCTTTCAACTTTTTCAACAATTGTGCAGCAATATAGCATTGCATTTTCACGTACTGTTTCTCCCCCTTTTGAGGCTTATCCAATTGTTCTTCGAATAGTGTTTGCCAATGTGCAAGACGATCGGGGTTATTCATTTCTGTGACAGCTTGTTTTTGTGCCAACTTAAATAACTCACGATGATCTGTTACAGCTTTTGACCAACTGCCTTGATGCAAATGGTAGGTGTACATCTCTTTCGGTCCAAGACGTGGTGTGCCGTTCTTGGTCTTACCGAAGCATTTACGACGAGTGACAATCAGTGAGCTGTTCCCACGATTCATACACAATTTTCCGCGCACCTCATCCACAGGTGCCATATAGGTTACTTGAGACATAATAAAAAAAATTAAGGTTGTTGATATATTTAACCCAAATCTAATGACCGATTTGGGTTTTTAAGTTGTTATTATTTTGTTTTGACTAATATCTCGCTCGCACCACACAATAACCACACAATAACCATACAATAACCACACAATTCGAGGCGATTATAGTACCCATCTGTTTCTTATCTATGCAAGTCGTCCGTTAAGGAGATTTTAGGTTTATCATTTTTGTTTTGCTTACCCATGCAGCATACTGCATTCTTGTAAACGAAAACAAAATATAGTACATCTCATTCTTAAGTATTTTTGTAGCGAAGCATATTTTTGTTTCTAAAATAAATCGTTCCAAAATTCATTACAAAGATAATCATAAAACCCTGAATTTCCAAATTTTTCTAAAGAAAAATGCAAAAAATCTCATTTTTGCCAAATTGAACTTTCATTTTCAAGATATATCTTTGTTTATCACTCTTGCGGTAGCCCGCTTTGTGTCTCTCATCTATGCTCGACGGCGCCCCGTCTCGCGTGTCCTGTATCCTGCCTTCGGCGCACTCGCTGAGTAAACACCAAAAAATCCCCCAAATTAGCGATTTTTCTTGCACAATTGCTAAAAAAACACTACCTTTGCACTCGATTCGGTAAAATGTTGCCAATCATGACATGTTAGACATAGCGTTATACGCCAAACTTGAAGCAAACGAAAGTTCACACTTTATCTATATTTGTAAAACACAGCAAACTACATACTGAAAAAATACTAATTTTTAAATACAATTGCGTATGAAAACAAAATTATTTACTCTTCTCATTGCCCTCGCGGCCACCACTACCCTCTGGGCACAAAGTTTCCAATCGGGTGATTTGTACTACCGTATCACCAGCACTTCCGAACCATTTACTGTGGAAGTCACAAACAACGGAACCTATACACTTACATCTGTTGTCATTCCATCCTCTGTAGAATATAATGGAATAACTTATGCAGTTACAAGCATTGGACAGGGTGCCTCTGGAGGCTATGGAAATGGGGCATTCTATGGTTGTACTTCTCTATCCTCCATTTCTATCCCTAACAGCGTAACAAGCATTGTACACGGTGCTTTCGCGGGATGTTCTTCGCTTACATCCATCACCATCCCTAAGAGTGTAACAGATATCGGGAAAACCCAATCGGGAGGGACTAGTCGTGGACCTGTATTCGCATATTGCCCAGCACTTACTTCCATCGTTGTAGAAGAAGGAAACCCTATTTATGATAGTCGTGATAATTGCAATGCGATTATAGAAACAGCCACCAACTCCCTCATTACAGGTTGCCAAAACACCACTATTCCCAACAGTGTAACTGGAATTGAACATTATGCCTTCAACGGTTGTTCCTCCCTTACTTCTATCACAATTCCCAACCAAGTTACCAATATTCAAAGTAATCCATTCCTCTCTTGTTCATCCCTTGCTACTATCGTTGTAGAAAGTGGTAACCCGATTTACGATAGTCGCGATAACTGCAATGCGATTATCCAAACAGCCACCAACACCCTCATCGCAGGTTGCCAAAACACAACTATTCCCGAAAGCGTAACGAGTATTGGAAATAGTGCGTTCTATCGCTGCTCCTCCCTCACCTCTGTCACTATCCCTAACAGCATTACAAGAATTGAAGGCAGCGCTTTCTCTAATTGCTCTTCATTGACCTCTATCACTATTCCCAATAGTGTGACAAGTATTGGAGATTATGCTTTCGGGTGGTGTTCCTCGCTCACTTCTATAACTCTCGGCAATAGCGTAACGAGTATCGGAGAGCGTGCTTTCGAAGATTGCTCCTCTCTCACTAAAATCAATTATACGGGTGATGTAGCAAGCTGGTGTAATATTAAGTTTCGCAACCTTTCTGCCAATCCAATCTTTTATTCACATAACTTCTATATCAACGATCAAGAAGTAAAAGATTTAGTAATCCCCTGTACCGTAGATAGTATTTATGATTATGCTTTCTGTGGTTGCTCCTCTCTTGCTTCTATCAATATCCCAGAAAATATGACAAGTATTGGAAATTCTGCCTTTGCGGAATGCTCTTCTCTGGATACTATCTATTGTCATATAAAAACACCTTTAGAAATTAGCTCGGTAACTTTTAGGAGATGTTATAATGCGAAATTGTTTGTTCCCTGCGAATCTTTAGACGCCTATTTAGCAGATAGAATATGGAAAAAATTTACCGATATTCAATGTTTCGAAGATTTAGAATCTGCCATCGAAAACACCCATAGTTCATCGCCAACAACCAATACCCACAAACTCCTCCACAACGGTCAAATATACATTTACCACAATGGTAATACTTACACCATTATGGGACAAAAGTTTTCCGAAAATTTCTAATTTCCAGAAAGAGTGGAGGCATTGGGTGCTTTAATAATGACTTGTCATTAGTCGGTGCGCCTCAATTGACGAACACGATTGCGATGGCAAAACCTACAATATCATGGGTACAGTAGTCCACGAATCGCAATCCCATATAACAAATATCACAATCACAAAACGAGCGGCACACTTTGCGCCGCTCGTTTTTTTCCCTTTTCATTCACACTCTCCAATGAGTATAACTACAATATCGGCTAACTCCCAAAAGGAATCAGCCGATATTTCTTACCTACTAAACGCCAGTTACTTTCCCGAAGAAGTCTTGCAACCAGGTTACTAGTCACAGACTATGCGTAAGCCTACTGCATATTTGGATTAAATCAGTTCAAATGCAACATCCATCATGTGGGTAAAACTATTTTGGCGCTCTTCAGCAGTAGTAGCTTCGCCTGTCAGAATATTATCCGACACAGTACAAATCACCAATGCCTTATTACCCGAGCGAGCCGCATTCATATACAAAGCAGGAGCTTCCATTTCTACTGCCAATACGCCCATATTCATCCATTTATCGTTATGAGCATTCTCGGTATAGAATGTATCAGAAGAGAACACATTACCCACTTTGTAGCGATAGCCAAAATGTTCGCAAGCCTCTGCAGCACGACGACATAAATCAAAGTCTGCGATAGGTGCATAGGTTCCAGGCAATTCGTATTGTGCAGCATAATTGCTATTGGTACAAGCCCCCATAGCAATCACCAAGTCGCCCACATGCAAATCCTTGTGGATACTACCAGAGCTACCTACACGAATAATGGTCTTCACATCATAGAAGTTGTAGAGTTCGTAGGTATAGATACCAATAGATGGAATACCCATTCCGTGCCCCATCACACTGACACGCTTACCTTTGTAGGTGCCTGTGAAGCCAAGCATACCACGAACATTATTAAATTGAATTGGATTCTCCAAATATTTGTCTGCCATCACTTTCGCACGCAACGGATCACCTGCCATGATGACAGTCTCGGCGATTTCGCCATATTGAGCCCCAATATGAGGGGTTGGTGTGTTGTTCTTTGACATAGAAATGATTTTTTATGGGTCTTTAAGGATGATAAGGACGATTAAGTCATTACAATCAAAGACTACAGGTTATTATTTTGATAAAACTCTATTGCTTGTTGCAAATCCTCTGGAGTATCAATCCCTATGGATTTGGTATCAGAAACAGCCACTTTGATTTTCAAGCCATTCTCTAACCAACGCAGTTGCTCCAATGATTCGTCTAGCTCCAAAGTTGCTGGTGGCAATTGCGTAATATGCAGCAAAACATCAGCGCGATAGGCATATAAACCTATATGGCTAAAATGCCGCCTCTTTCCAAGCCATTCACACTGGTTTACCCCACGCAGATATGGAATCACACTGCGCGAAAAATAGAGTGCTTCACGGGTGATCGGCGAAAATACCACCTTCACTACGTTGGGACTCAACAGTTCTTGCAAATCGTCTTGCTCGGTATAAGGTTTAGCTAAAGTCGCTATATCCGTAGGAAAACAATCCATCACGGCCGTGATTTGCTCTGGCTGGATAAACGGTTCGTCGCCTTGGATATTAATCACTACAATCTCATTGTCTGGCAATGAAGCAATGAGGCGATTGGGTGATAATGCTCGGAACTGTTGGTATGCTTCGCAGATACGGTCAGTACCACAACAATGCTCTGACGAGGTCATATAGACCACGCCACCAAAGCTCCGAACGCAGTCATAGATACGCTGATCATCTGTAGCAACAATCACGGTATCAAGCACTTTAGAAGCTTGCTCATAGACATGCTGAATCATTGGCTTACCACAGAGGTCAGCCAATGGTTTGCCAGGAAATCGTGTGCTGGCATATCGTGCGGGTATAATGCCTATAAATTGCATATTCAGCGCAAAGGTACAACATTTTTTTCAAATGTGCAAATTCACTCGCATATTTCTACAAAAAAAGTGACAACAGAGCTACAATTCACCCACGCGCACTACCCACCGAAAACACCTCTGCGATAGCATCGCCTTCGATGACCAGACTTCCCTTTAACAACTGATTACAGGGTGTAGCTGTTGTATTGTCGTCCTCTAACAAAAGAACTTCTTTGCGACATTTTCTCCTTCCTAACAATGACGGTTCATAGACTACCAAACCATTGGCTTCTTGCAATTCGGAATCTGCAGGCACGATATCACCTTTTTGTAATAAGACAATATCTCCCACAACTATTTCTTTCATAGGTATAATACTAATTTCTCCATCACGAATCACATGAGAAAAATGCGGACTCTTTTTCAATTGATATGTATTCCTATAACTTTCTATAAAAAAGAACAAATAGACCAATACTATCAACCCAATTAAAATCAAGAGAATCAAGCCTGCATCCAACGGCAGATTATACAATACAATATCTAATATTAATAGCACGAATGATGTACCGATTGCTAATATCTCCAAAAGACGTAGTAACCAGAAATCGCTAATCTGCCGAAATCTTTTGACAAAAGAATAAAGACGATTACCATCGATAAGATTTTCACCATATTGTTGGCGATTTGCAATTACTTGTTGAGTTGATAACCCAGAATAATGATACAACATACGCGTTAAAAAATAGTTTAAGTTGGGTTTAATGGCACGAGCTTGTAAAAAGCGGTGCAAAGGTAGCACTAATCATAAGGTGCACAAAAAAATAGCAATATTGTTGCTAAATAAAGGATATTGCAATCCAGATATAGAACAATATTGCTAAATAATGTCCCCCTAACTAGTAGGTATCTAATTAGTGGACGAATGGAGATGCTTACAAACTATCGCCAAAATCTTCTTTGAATTTTGCCACTAATTCTTCTTGCCAATGCCCTATTTCCTTCAATCGTCCAAAGAAGAAACGCAACACATTAGGCTCTTCTACCCATTTTAATCCTCCTATCAAATGTCGGTTGTCCCACACCCATTTTACACGATCTGCCACGTATTTTATTTGCGAAAGTGTATATACACGACGCGGAACTGCCAATCGCATCAACTCCAGCTCCGAGAAACGTTCTGTACCATCAGGTTCGCGTTGCTCTGACAATGTACCACGCTCCATACCACGAATACCACCCGCAATATAAAGTGCAGTAGCAACCGCCGCTGCAGGATATTGATCATGAGGCATATCTGGCACAAATCCTTGACAATCCAAGTGTGCACCCAATCCACCTGCAGGTTTGATTACAGGTACACCATAAGCATCTAATTCATTTACCAAATAATTGATAAACTCAGGTCCATGACTTAAGTAGTCCATGTCAAGCGATTCATACAATCCTTCTGCCATAGCCTCAATAGAGCGCACATCAATACCTCCATAAGTAAGGAAGCCCTCGTAGAGCGGAATGTACTCCATCATACTCTTGATGAGTTCGGTATTGTGGCTAATGATAGCGCCACCGCGAGCGAAACCAAGTTTACGAGCAGAGAAATAGATGATATCCATCTTGCCTGCGAGCAGGTGGTAGATCTCTTTAGGAGTCATGTATTTGCATTGTGCCTCGCGTGTTTTCATGAAGTAGATATTGTCTTGGAGGAGCGAAGCATCAAGGATACTTGGCACACCAAAATCATGGCAGATATCAGCTACGGCGAGCATATTCTCCAAACTAACTGGTTGACCGCCAATGAGGTTAGTACCTGCCTCAATACGCACAAATGCCACTTTTTCAGGACCATATTCGCGAATCGTATTTTTGAGAGCATTTAAGTCAATATCACCCTTAAATGGATCATCGCTTTGCGGTACAAGACCTTTTTTCTGAATCAATTCGATCACTTCACCGCCACAACGGGTCACATGTGCCTTGGTTGTAGTAAAGTGGAAATTCATTAGAGCCACCATACCTGGTTTGACGAAACGTTCTGCCAAAATATTCTCGCACGCACGACCTTGATGTGCGGGTAGTACTTGGTCAGTACCAAACACCTCTTTCAATGCCACTTTCAGGCGATTGAAGGTTTCGCTACCTGCATACGAATCATCAGCAGTGTGCATCGCTGCTGTTTGTCGGTCAGACATCGCATTCACACCTGAATCGGTGAGCATATCCAAATAAATATCCTTGTTTTGAAGCAAAAAAGTATTATTTCCCGCTTTCTGAATAGCGCGCAAACGATCTTCTACGGGCAACAAATTGATTTTTTGTACTACACGTACCTTGTGCATCTCTAAGGGTACTTGGTTCTCGGGCTTATAAAAACGAACAGACATAATAATTGTATATTTTTAATTGTTTATTATTTTCCAAATCGGATAATCTGCAAACAGGTACTCTTTGCCTAAATCTTGAATATGAATTTTCATGGGATCAATCGTCACATGATACATACTCTTATCTAAAGAATCTTTGGGATAATAGTAGGTGATGTCATCTGCATTGATTAGATTCTCTATCAATGTTCTCACGCGCGCTATATAGCCACGTATATTGGTCACCTCCTCCATATACGAACGTTCACCAACAATAGGAGTATCACGAAATAGATTACATATCGCGCGGTATGTTTCTCCAAGCCGCTTCACCTCTTTGTCGGTCAAAGGACGACTCTGCCCAGCCTTGATCAACCCACAGTGATGCGTACAAAACGTTTGATGCAAAATAAATACATAAGTTGCTAATTGCGTCGCACTCATCGGTATTTCCATGTTGTGCATCCAAATACGTCGAGCTGGAATATCTATGCGTATGCTATTCTCCTCACCATTGGTATGATGACGTGCTAAAAAGTCAAACAATTGCTTATAGAACCCGTGATAGCGAAACAAGCCTTTTATTCGTTTGGGACGATGATATTCTGGTTCTGATATCAGGTTCTCGTAGTTATCGATAATACGATGTATCTCCTTGAGCACGCTATTGGTCTCATTCTCCAATCGGATAGCAAGCATATTCACGCAAAAACGTTCACGTTGAGATGCTGTAGCAGGCGGAAGAAGTGAGACGCCTATATTCATTAGCAATGAGGGTTCTATATCGTAAAAATAGTCTTTTTTGCTTGTCGCGGCTAAATAGTCTCGTGTATAACTCTCGGTAGTGAATTGTGTGAGTCGTTCGTATAGACTATCCAGCAACTCCTCAGACAGCCTTGGATTCATATAGCGCAGTATATCATATAGATACGCTCTATCCATATCGCGAAATGTTTGCGAGAGTTTGGGTATATAGATAAATTCGAAGTTCCACAATTGCAGCAGATTGGCAATGGTATCATAGTTCGCTTGTATCTCTTCATTGATAACTGGCATGTAATCGCTTTCGATGTAGATAACGTATTTGTCATCCGTGCGATAGCCTTTTGTTTCTGTAGTCAGGAGCGTATATTTGTCGGTCTTATCATTGAGGCACGCAGAAATAGCCAACAGCAACAGGGCTTCTTTGGCTACACAACCATACCCTGCAGCTGCAGCTGTAGAAAGCGTGGCATATAGGCGTTGCTGTTCTTCTCGCGACATATAGTGAAGAAACTGTATTGCATCTTCAAAAGTCAGTTGCTGTGCCTCGAACAACTCCTCTGGAGAGATGTCGAAAGAACGAATAATCTTGTTGTATGCAGCGATTTCTTCGCGAGAAATCACTTCATCCGACTTGATGAGATCGGAGATTAGTCGTGATATGGCTATTCGTTGTTTATGACGCATAACGGTTTTTCACATGTTACCCTTAGGAGCGATGAAATATCAGTTCTTTTATTTTGCAACTATTTTTAGCCCGCAAAATTACTGCTTTTTTTTCATATAAACAAACATACAAGTCTTTTTTTGTGTAGTAAAGAAAAACTATTAAGGTATTTTTAGTTTATTTTCATCAATTTTGCTGTATTTTTTTACCTTGAAGATACCCTGAAGAGACCCTGAAGATAGCAGTCGAATATTGTATTAGATAAAAAAAAGAGGCGAATACTTGTTTTAATAAAAAAAAAGTAGTACCTTTGCAGCAAAACTGTACAATAAGTATAGAAAAATCAAACAACGCATAATTTGCATAATACAAACGAAACATCTTGAGACATCACAATATGGAGAATAAAACATTGAATAAAGACACAAGAGTGAGATTTAAAAAGCAATTTTTGATCTGTTTTTGGAGTCTTTTTAGTGCAGGCGTTTTAGGCATTGTACTTATCTTCTGGTTGATCACACAAGGTTGGCTTGGGTATTTACCTCCATTAGATGAATTACAAAACCCTAAAAACAAGTTCGCGACCGAAGTCATATCGTCGGATATGCAACTTTTGGGACGTTATTATAAGCAAGAGAACCGTGTGGGTGTCAATTATACCGACATTTCGCCCAACATGATAAACGCTCTGATTGCTACAGAAGATGTACGCTACTACGATCACACTGGCGTAGATCTCAAATCATTGATGCGCGCTGTGATGAAACTCGGTAGAGCGGGTGGAGGTAGTACCATCACGCAGCAGTTGGCAAAGCAATTGTGGTCGCCCCGTGCAAACAACATCTTTGAGCGAGCCTTGCAAAAGCCTATTGAATGGGTGATTGCCACCAAATTAGAACGGCTATACTCCAAAGAAGAGATACTAACCATGTATCTCAACCAATTTGATTTCTTATACAACGCTGTAGGTATCAAATCTGCAGCACAAGTATATTTTAGCACAACGCCTGCAGAGTTGAAGCAAGAAGAAGCTGCAATGCTGGTAGGTATGTGTAAAAATCCATCAATGTACAATCCTCGCCGTCGTCCAGAACGTGCACTCAACCGTCGAAATACGGTACTTGACCAAATGTGCAAGTACAACTACATTACACAAGAAGTATGTGATTCGCTGAAGACATTGCCTATTGAACTCAAATACCAATCGGTGGACCACAAGCAAGGATTGGCGCCCTATTTCCGAGAATACCTACGACAAATACTGACAGCAAAAGAGCCTAAACGCAGCAATTATCCAGAATGGAACAAAGTGCAATACGATATTGACAGACGCCTATGGGATGAGAATCCGCTCTACGGTTTCTGCAACAAAAACCACAAGCCTGACGGCACACCATATGATCTCTACCACGATGGTTTGCGCATTTATACTACAATTGACTCACGTATGCAACAATACGCCGAGGAGGCTGTGAACGAACATATACAATCCTTGCAAAAGAGTTTCTTCCGCGAGAAGAGCAAGAAGAGTTATGCGCCATTCTCTCAAGACCTCAGCCAAGAGGAGATTGATGGTATTATGAATCGCTCTATGCGACAAACCGATCGCTATCGTGCACTGAAAAAACAAGGAATGAGCGAAACAGAGATTCGCAACGTCTTCAATACTCCAGTCAGTATGCGTGTCTTCTCATACGATGGACTAATTGACACGTTAATGAGTCCGTTGGACTCTATCCGATGGAACAAACATTTCTTGCGTTGTGGATTCATGTCCATGGAATCTCATTCGGGGGCAGTGAAAGCATATGTAGGCGGTCCTAACTTCACGCATTTCCAATACGATATGGTAACTACAGGTCGTCGTCAAGTAGGTTCTACGATTAAGCCATATCTTTTCACTTTGGCTATGGACGAGGGTATGTGGCCATGCGATAGCACGGTCAATGATTCCATCACGCTAATTGATGGGAACGGCGTAGCATGGACACCAAGAGATGACCATTTCCAAAACCAAGGCGAAATGGTAACTCTCAGTTGGGGGTTAGAAAAATCTAGCAACTGGATTACAGCCTATCTAATGTCGCTGTTTACTCCAGAACAATTGGTAAGACTGATGCGTTCGTTTGGTATTGAGGGACAATTGGATCCTGTCGTTAGTTTGTGCCTTGGTCCTTGCGAGGTGAGCGTGAAAGAAATGGTAGATGCCTACACCACCTTCCCCAACAAGGGTATTCGAGTAGAACCTCTCTATGTAACTCGAATCGAAGATAATAGTGGCAATCTCTTAGCCACTTTCACTCCTAAAACATATGAAATCATCAGCGAGACCACTTCCTACAAGATGATACATATGCTGTGCAATGTCATGGAGCAAGGTACGGGAGTACGCGCCCGCTACCGCTACGGACTGAAAATGCCAATGGGAGGTAAGACTGGAACTTCGCAAAACCACTCCGACGGTTGGTTTGTGGGCTTTACGCCATCGCTAGTGAGCGGCGTATGGGTTGGAGGCGAAGACAGATCCATTCACTTTGACAACATGAATGCAGGACAAGGAGCCAACATGGCATTACCTATTTGGGCTATATATATGCAAAAAGTATACGGAGACACCACATTGGGGTATCATCCCGAAGAGCAATTTGATGTTCCCGAGTGGTTTGACCCAGAAGCAGGATGCAAGTAAATAGCGATATTAGACCACTGCGTTGTTAGATGTTAGAAATGAAAATTTCACTTCGCTGCATACTATTCTGTTTTTGCTCATGGATTCTTACTTTTGGTGGTATCCATGCACAGCTAAACACCGATCGTATCACAGCTATAGGTAGAAATGCGCTATATTTCGATGATTATGTATTGAGCATTCAATATTTTAATCAGGTTATCAAACTCAAGCCTTATCTAAGCGAGCCCTATCTGCTTCGTGCTATAGCAAAGATTCAATTGGGCGATTATACCGGTGCGGAGCAAGACTGCAATGCTGCTATTGAGCGCAATCCTTTTCAACCTGGGGCTTACTATACACGCGGATTTATTTATCGACAAACCAACCAACTGGAAAAGGCAGAAAAAGATTTCAGCGAAGCACTAATTTTTGCTCCTGAAAACAAGACCTATATTGCTCAACGAGCAGATGTAAGAGCAGAGCAAAAGCTATACGAATTGGCATTGAGTGATATCAATCATCTGCTAAATCGCGAACCAAAATCCGCCGCATTACACTTTGAGAAAGGAACAATCTGCTTGCGAAGTGCCGATACGATCTGTGCACTGCAATCTTTTGAATATGCCACTGCATATGATTCGCAAAACCCTGCCAACTGGTCAGCTTTGGGATTGGTACAGTTGATGCTTGATCAAGAAACGGAAGCACTACAATCTCTCAACCAATCTATTGAGCATGGTAGTAAATGGGCAGGCGATTATATCAATCGCGGTATCATCTACTACCGCATGCATAACTATCGTGGTGCATTGGCAGACTACGATAAAGCCGTATCGCTATCTCCTCGTAATGCGCAATGCTATTATAATCGGGGCGTACTCCGTCAAGAATTAGGAGACTACAACCGCGCATTAGAAGACTTCTCACAAGCCTTGTCTATTGACCCCTCACAAGTAGAAATATACTACCAACGTGGGATGGTACAGCTACAACTTCGCCAATGGGAAGATGCCCGAAAAGATTTCCAAACCATCATACAGCGCTATCCCTACTTCCTACCTGCGTACTATTTAGCAGCACAAGCAGAAACCTCATTGGGAAATGGCAAAGCAGCATTCGAATTGCGCCAACAAGCATATGATTTGGAGCAAAAGAAAGATAGCATACAATCCTTGCAAACAAATATGCAAGTCGCTGATTCACAACCACAAAAGCGAGATAAGCGCAACGAATTTTCTACCCTCGCAGCACAAAATCAAGAAAGCAATGAAGAAGAAAATAAATATGAAAGTGACACACGTGGTGCTGTGCAAAAACGCTACGCAGATGTGGTGAACGAACCCAATATATCCCTATCCTACTATACCAGCAATGACGATGCCACATCTTTGCGCCAAACCAATTATTCGCATGTAGCAATTGACATTTATAATCGTAGCAGGTATCTACCAGCAGCATTACATTTCACCACACAAGAAATCACCCTAACAGCTGATATGGTGAATTTGCATTTTGCGCAAATCAATCGTCTTTCTAACCAAATTGACCAACTGGCGTCATCAGCAAATTCCCCCATCGCCTCACTACCTCATCTACTTATCGCACGTGCATTCGAATTTTCGTTGGTACAAGACTATTCATCGGCTATTGATGATATAACCCGTGCAATAATCATGGACGATAAATTATATTTTGCATTTTTCTGTCGTGCTAATTGGCGATACAAATTGCTCGAATATAAACGCGCAATGGGTGAAAAAATCGAAAGTGCTGATTTCGAGATTATGATGCGTGACTATGATTATGTGATTCATCATCAGCCAGATTTTTCGTTTGCTTACTACAACAAAGCAAACATGCTTTGTATTCAGCAGGACTTCCATGCTGCAATCTCTTATTATACTCAGGCTATTGCTGCCGACTCCGACTTTGCAGAAGCCTATTTCAATCGTGGCTTAACCTATATCTATATTCAAGAAATAGAAAAAGGTATTTCCGATTTGAGCAAGGCTGGCGAATTGGGAATATATCAAGCCTACAATCTAATATCCCGATTCCAATAAACGCTTAGTGCCTAACAACCGACGGCACGCTGCTGTCCTCAAAAAAAATGAAAGAAATTATGCGTACCCTCATCTTACTTTTCAGTTTTCAACTTACAATCTGCAGTTTTTCACTCTCCGCACAAGTGCTATATCGTATCTCTGGCAATTCTGCGGCAGCGCCATCGTATATCCTTGCCACCAATCGTCTGGTGGACATGACTTTTCTGGACACTATTCCCAATGTATTCAAATGCTATAGCGCATGTAATAAGGTCATTACAGAATTTGCCATGCAGGATTACGAAGCTATTGCAGCACTTCGCCAAGCGGCTCTCCTACCCGACTCGGTGCAATTGCGTAATTTTTATACCGAAGAGCAATACCACGAGATTGACGAAGCCCTACGTGTCCACATTGGAATGGGCATGGAGAAATTGGGAAGAATGAAACCCTCCTACTTAACAGAGATGATGCGTGACGAATTGATGAAAAAGTGGCTCCAATACGATGAAGATCGCTCCATGGAAACATTCTTTGAGAAAGTGGCATCACAATCAGATATTCCCGTATATGGGCTTGATGATATAGGCGAAACCATGTACATGCTCTTTGATCGAGAACCCTTTGAGTGGCAATGCAAAGAGCTATTTAAAGTGATTGAATATCCCGACAAGGAAGTACGCCAAGAGCGAACACTGCGTGAGATGTATCTACATGGTCGTCTGACCGATATGGCATATCAAATCAAAGGTCCAGATAACAGCACTTCTATTTCTTTTTCCGATTATAAAATTTACAGCCAACGCAATCTGGTATGGGTAAAAAGATTAACGCCCTACCTTCGTGAAGGTAAGGCGTTTATCACACTCAACGCTGTCTATGTTGGCGGCGAGGATGGGCTGCTTGCCCAACTCAAAGCCGCTGGCTATCGTGTTAGAGCGGTCAATCGTTAGCGAATCACTTTCTTCGCAACGCGTTGTCCGTTTTTCTCATATTGAACGATATACAAACCACTATTCAAGCCCGTTAAGTCTGCTGACATAGCATTGACTTGTTGGTTCATTAGCTGTCCGTTGATGTTATAGACGTACACGTTGTATGGTGGTACAGGTTGAGTGGCATTATTGATGATGTCATCCAGACCAGTCGTTGCATCCAAGCCTACCTTTGGCAATTCCACTTGTGTACTTGTCAAGATCAACAACTCGCCAGGAGCAAGGGTGAGCGAGTTGGCAGTTAGTTGCTCTTGTTTGAAATAGTTATACCATGTGCCTTCTGGAATAGTTACGGTCTGGTTCTCCACAACACTGAAGTTACCAGCAATGAACACATCCTTGCCCCATTGTACGGTACGCAAAGCACGTCCGCCGTTGATATTAGCTTGGGTTGGATTACCTTCAAATACATTAGGCAATAACTTCGTGCGCAAGTGGATCGTTTGTGCCACCTTGGTATATTGCTCCATGCGAACAAGGTCATCGAAATAGCCCAACTCCTCTGGACGAGGTTTCTTGGCACAACGATTGCCCTCAGATGTGCCATCAGGGTCATCGTAGCTGGAGTTGATAGAGAAATCGTAACCGATCTCCTCAAACTGCCAAAGCATGTGAGGACCATTGAGCAGCACGTTGAATGCCACGTTCACAGGTACTCGGTTCAATCGAGCAGTTACATTGGTTTTCAAGTCGCCATTTCCCCACATCTTTGCCTTATATTGCATACGCTCCTCATCGTGGCTCTCACAATAGCTGACATAGCCATCCTTATTCGCATTGTTGAAAGCATCCTCAGAAAGCCAACCCATGGTTGTTTGACAATACGCATTAGTAGAGTTCTCCCAGCACATCATACCTTGGCTCACCAATTTTGGGCGGTCAGAGCCCATATTAGCGCCCCAGTGCTCAAGAATAAAATAAGCATCTTCGGAAACCGCTTTCACGCCATTGTTGTAGTAATCAGCAATATGGGTCATCGCGTTATTCTTTGTACCACAGAGACCATGGCTCAAGTCCATACGGTAGCCATCTACCTTATACTCAGTCAACCAGTATTGCAACGCGCGTGTGAACATTGTTTTAGTAGGCGCAAAGTCGTGGTTCCAGTCTTCATATACATTGTCACTATGAGGTGCATTGACATTGAACCATGGGTTGTGTGCCAACTCTGTTCCGTAAGGATAGAGCTTATTCATTGGGTTGAGACCTGTTGCGTGGTTGAATACCATATCAAGGATGACTGCGATACCACGTTTGTGGCACTCGTCAACAAAATGTTTCAACTGCTCTGGTGTACCATACGCTTTATCCAATGCGAAATAGTGGTTTGGTGAATAACCCCAGTTTTCGTTGCCATCAAACTCTGTCACTGGCATCAATTCGATAGCATTCACACCCAAGTCTTGGATATAATCCAATCGATTGAGCAAACCATTGATAGAACGCTCTGGCGTATAGTCATATACCCATACCTCATAAATAACCAAATTATTCTTGTTAGGACGTTTGAAGTTGAGCGTAGCCTCAGACCATTGGTACTCTGGTTTAGCTGTTTGGATAACAGTAGCATAGCCATCTGCTTTTGTTGGATATGGCATCAAATCAGGATTTACTTTGATAGGCTCCCATTGATCATCACTGTGTAGTACCTTCTCTGAGAACAAATCTGAAATCTTCTTTACCACACCATCTGCACGAACTACTACATATTGGAAAGCATACTCCTTTTGTGGTGTCAAGCCATTGATTTCCAACCAGAAGTAGTTTCCATCCTTTTTCATCTGATATTGATTAGAGAGTGTCCAATCATTAAAATCGCCTACTACAAAGACGTGTTTAGCAGCCTCAGTTTTGCTTGCAGCATAGGTGGCCAATGTCACTTTGGTATCATCATTTTCGTCATAATAGATACCCATATCAATTCCTGCAGGACGTGCTGCTGTGGTTGGAGCGCTAATTACACATGTAGAAGCAGAAACTGTTTTCACCTCTTCGCCTTTGGTAGCAGTTAGCACAAAAGTATAATCACCCTCAGCTGGGATTGTATATTCATATGCCAATTGTGCAGCTGATTCTACAGATGCAACTACAGTTCCGTTTATCGTGAGCGATAATGTTTCTGCTTCAGTAGCTGCACCCAGAATAGTCAGTTTGTCATTCACCTGTGCAATCTCAGGAATTTCGCTTTCGAATATCACAGCTAATCCTGGTTCTACGAGATCTACAAAGATATCCGCTCCACCTGCAGCTTTACCTTCTAACTCACCGCCAGGGCCATCATTGAAGACAAAACAGAGTTGGGTAACATCAGCATAAGTAGTATCCCGTACAATAGTTGGTTTACCATCAGGACCTGGTAGAACTGAACTGGTGATTTTAATTGCGCCATACCACTCACAGATATTAGGAGTGATTTTCAATTCCCAATTGCCATCTGCATTCTTAGTCATTTTGTACTTGTCCAATCCATCACGCCACTTCGCATTGGCATGTTGCCAAGAAGTACCATCATAGGTAACACCAGTATGAGCATAGCATTGTGTAGCGTTTGCCATGCCTCCGTTACCCTCATTAGGATTAAACACCACAGTCACTTCGCCAGTATATCCTCTATGGATAATACTTGGCACTGTTGTCACCTGAGCATACACAACTGTGGTGCATACTACAAAGAAAAATAAGAAAAGTTTTTTCATGTTTATAAATAATTAATTTTTGTGATATACCACATTTAGCGCACAAAGTTACAACTTTTTTTGCATATATCAAAATTTTTCTGTACTTTTGCACAAAATTCATAGAAAATTAACAATATGCGCGTCCTCGTAGGAATGTCTGGTGGTATAGATTCCACCGTAGCAGCGATTTTACTGCAAGAGCAGGGGTATGAAGTAGTGGGGGCTACATTTCGCTCGTTTGACCCTCCTGTTGCTAATAGTCAAGCGCCAAATATCAATCATCAATCGCGCAAATCCTGTGCCGCAGAGCAGAGTATTATTGATGCTCAGCATATGTCGTTGCTACTGGGCATAGAGCACCATATCTTGGATTTCCGTCAGACTTTCCGCGAACATGTAATGGGAAATTTCATCCGCGAGTATGCTTGCGGTCGTACGCCTAATCCCTGTGTACGATGCAACTCTCATATCAAATGGGGAAGCCTCATGGAGGCTGCCAATCAGTTAGGATGCGACTATATAGCTACTGGGCATTATGCACAGATAGCCACGCACCGTGGTCATTATTACCTCAAAACGGCAGTTGATAAAGCGAAGGACCAAACCTATTTTCTATGGATGCTGACAGAAGAAAACTTACGCAGCACACTATTCCCATTGGGAGGACTAACAAAATCGCAAGTTCGTCAGATAGCATTAGAACACGGATTTGAAGCATTGAGCAAGAAAGAGGAGAGCCAGGATATATGTTTTATACCCAACAATGACTATCGAACATTCCTCGCCGAACAAGGTATTGCCATACCTGCTGGCGAATATATTGATGCGGATGGTAAGGTGTTGGGTATGCACCAAGGTTTCTGTCATTATACAATAGGTCAGCGCAAGGGATTAGGTATAGCATTAGGCTCGCCTAAATTTGTCACCAAGATTGATCCCACGCATAATCGCGTCACACTGGGTGATCGCAACGATTTGCTTGTGAAAGAAGCTACAATAGAAGAGGTTCGTCTGCGTGATTGGGATTGGTTAGATGAATCTCCCGCACTGCAGGCTCGTATCCGATACAAATCTCCTGCCGTAGAAGCCACTATTAAGCAACGAAGCGAAACAGCGATAGGCGCAGAGGCTACGATTATTTTCAAAGAGCCCGTTTGGGGAGTTACACCAGGCCAGTCGCTGGTAATGTATAAGGATGACTTGGTAATAGGTGGAGGCATCATACAATAGCCTCTATCACATTATAGTTGGTAACCAAAAAATCGTTCATCGAATGTTTAGAAAAGAATTATCTTATTATTTTTCCTCACCGATAGCCTATATCGTAGTTGGATTGTTTTTGTTGACAATCAGTTTGTTCTTATGGGTGATTCCTGGTCAATGGAATGTCATTGAATCAGGATATGCTCAAGTGGATGGTTTATTTCAGATAGCTCCGTGGTTGTTGATGTTGGTATGTCCTGCAATGACTATGCGGTTGTTTGCAGAAGAAAGGCAGAGTGGTACATGGTTACTACTACGTGCACAGCCTATTCCGCTTTGGCAGATTGTGGCTGGTAAATATTTGGCTGCCTTTGTACTGATAGTTATAGCATTGTTGCCATGTATTGTTCACTATTTTATCTTGTTCTATATGGCAGAGCCAATGGGCAATATTGATGGGGGACAGTTTGTAGGCTCCATGATGGGATTAGTATTTCTCAGTTCTTCATTTTTAGGCATTAGTATGTTGTGTAGTACGTTGACAAAAAGCCAATTAGTAGCCTTTATCATGGGCACAGTAAGTTGCTTTGTAGTATATTGGTTGGTGCTGCAAGACCACTATAGCAGCATCTCACGCGGCGTAGTGGATTTGAGAGATGTGGTATTCTTCCTAAGTGTAGATATGGTTGCGATAGTGGTGAGCATCGTTGTCTTGGATCAAGTAGAAAAGAAATGAGCATACACTTATAAGAAAGACGAAACCGATGACACGGATTGGATTACTGAGTGATACGCATGGGTATTTAGACAAACGTGTGCTGGAGCATTTTGCCAATGTAGATGAGATATGGCATGCAGGCGATATAGGCAGCATGGAAGTGCTACAAACATTGCGTGAATTCAAACCCACACGCGCAGTATATGGCAATATGGATAGTGGCGATGTTCGTTACTCGCTGAGTGAGTTTTATCGTTTCCGCGTAGAGGACGTAGATGTGCTGATGACACATATTGGCGGCTATCCTGGCAAGTACAATCCATGGCTATTGCCAATGTTTAAGAAAGAAACACCTCTACTCTTTGTCTGCGGGCATAGCCATATTTTGAAAGTACAATACGATAGTACATGGCAAATGCTAACTATGAATCCTGGCGCTGCTGGCAAACAGGGCTGGCAAATGATGCAAACACTATTGCGATTTGTGATTGATGGCAAAGAGATTCGAGACCTGGAAGTCATAGAACTGGAGAGAAAATAAGCACCAAGCATATGCATTAACCCTAATCTATCATTAAAAATGGCGGGTTTTGTAGGAATCAAAAAGCAAGGAAATATGCTATTTAACATATTTAAGACAAAAAAAGATTAAAAAGATGTTGCACAACATAAATTTCCTATTGTACGGATATACAAAAAGCAGTACCTTTGCGGTCGAATTGATGTGACACAATCTTTTTTTGTACCTTAAAAAATCAAACAGACTAATACTATGGAAAAATAGCCGTCGAGAGACGGCTTTTTTCTTTTTTAGGGGATTTTCATTTATCCCTATTCAATCATTAGATTTGGGGTTATCGTACCCGATGGGCTCCATCGCCAATCTCTGCGATATAGAAGTCGGCTTTGAGACCTGTTTTTTCGGTATATTCCTTCCCTACTCTTTCGATAAATGTAGGAATGGCTTCATCTTTCACAAGTGACACGGTGCATCCACCGAATCCACCTCCTGTCATACGACTACCGAGTACGCCATCTATTTTCCAAGCGGCTTCTGCCAATGCATCCAGTTGTGGACCTGTGACCTCATAATCATCACGCAAGGAGATATGGCTCTGGGTCATAAGCTGTCCAAACAATTCTATATTACCTTGTTGCAAAGCTTGTACAGCATCCATTGTGCGTTGTACCTCTCCTACAACGTGACGTGCACGGCGATGTGCAACAGGATCTGTGATTACAGTTTCCACTTGCAGAAAATCTGCTTGCGAGAGTTCTGCCAAATTCTTGATTGGGCGAACGGCACTAATCTGCTGAACAGCCAATTGGCATTGGCGTACACGGTCATTGTATGCACCTGAATCTAAGTGGTGAGGCGAGTGAGTATTGGCTATAACCACCTTGATTCCCTCTAATTTAATAGGAACAAGGTCAAAATGTAGCGTATCACAATTGAGATAAATAGCGTGATCCTGTTTACCTTGTGCAGAAGCGAACTGATCCATGATTCCGCACATCACGCCAGCGAACTCATGTTCTGCTTTTTGCCCAATCTTAGCCAATTCGGTGCGGTCGTAGCCCGTACCCAACAGTTCGTTGAATGCAAAGGCAGTCACAACCTCCATAGCAGCACTACTACTCAAGCCAGCACCTGCTGGTACATTTCCCCAAAACAGGATATCGTATCCGTGCGTGAGAGCCACTCCTCGCTTGATGAATTGTGCTATTACCCCTAAAGGATAGTTTGCCCATGCCTTATTGGGCAGAACTTCGGTTAATTGGGTTAATGGTAAGGAATATGTAGCATCGATATTGAGCGAACGGAAATTCATTTTCTGCTCATCATTGGGTGCCATCAAGAGATAGGTTCCAAAACTCAACGCACAAGGAAAGACAAATCCACCATTATAGTCGGTATGTTCGCCGATAAGATTCACACGCCCTGGTGAGAAAAAGATATCGGTTGCTGATTTTTGATAAGCTGCTTTGTAAGCAGATGTAAGTTGTTCGATTGTCATAGTATTTTTTATGGTATTGTTATTATTGCTTTTTTAAGTCCTTTAGCAGTAGCAGTCAGTGTGCAACTGCCTTCTACAATAGCCGTCAACTCGCCAGAGAAAGCGTGGTGCTGAGGCAAGTGGAAGAGGTCCAGATTAGCCGCATCACCATTAGCAGCAGCACGAAAAGCGCCCGCACCTTTGGTAGAAAAATGAATCAAATGATCTGCATTAGGACAGAGATTTCCATCCTTATCACAAACGCGTACACGTACAAAGTGCAATGGCTTGTTATCCGTAGCAGGAAGGTCCTCCACGTACAGCTCTATATGATGTGGTGCGCCCGCGGTCTTGCGAATAGCCTCTCCTACAGATGTAACAACCTTAATCTCACCCGCTTCGAATGGCACACTATCCCAAATCAGTCGATAGCGGCGTTGCAAACCCAGTGGGTCGCCTGCCAAGATTGCAGCTTCGGACTCATCGCGGGTGAGTTTGCGCACCCTACCCATACTCTTACCATTGACAAAAAGTTCGCCTTCAGCAGCATCGGTATATGCCATAACTGGCAGGGTATCCCCAGTTTGCCAATTCCAATGAGGAAGGAGATGTACGGTATGTACATCCTTGCGCCACTGAGAGCGATACAGGTAGTAGCGATCTTTAGGAATACCAGCAAGATCGATTATACCAAAATACGACGAATGACTTGGCCATGCATCGGTATCCCATGGCGATGGTTCGCCTAAGTAGTCGAAGCCTGTCCAAACAAACTGACCAATTGTCCATGCATAATCATCCATATTGCGGAAGTCTTGATCTGGCAAGCAAGACCATGGGCAATATTGCAAATCATAGCTCGAGCATTGATTCGTTTGGCTATTACCACCTGGATGATTCATATTTGTAATATGATCCGTATCATCAGGAATAGCGGGCAATTGATATACTCCACGCGATGACACTGTAGAAGCGGTCTCCGAACCAAGAATCAGGTGTTGAGGTGTACGATGATAGGATTCTACATAGCGATGCGGACGGTAGTTAAGTCCTACAATTTGCAATACACTTGCAAAACCATTTTCCAGCACACAAGTCACTTGGTCCATGCCCGCTGTACAAGGACGTGTACCATCCTCGCGCACACAAATATCTTGGAGCATTTTAGCTGTTTTATAGCCCTGTGGGTCACACTGTGTAGGCACTTCGTTGCCGATGGACCACATCACAATACTTGGATTATTGCGGAAGTGGTGTAGCATATTCACCATATCGCGATCTGCCCACTCGTTGAAGAATCTGCTATAGCCATTCTTACACTTAGCCCAATCCCATTCATCAAATGGCTCGCACATGACCATGAGTCCCAATTCATCGCAGAGGGCTATTTGCTCGGGGGCGGGCATATTGTGTGATGTACGAATAGCATCACAACCCATCTCCTTGAGAATCAACAATTGACGACGTAGTGCATCACGACTAATAGCAGCACCCAAAGGACCTAAATCATGGTGCAAACATACACCCTGAAACTTACGTACTTTGCCATTAAGCATAAAACCTACATTAGGTACAATCTGCACACTACGCACACCAAATACGGTCTCTACATCTTCTTGGTATTCACCATCTGCATATACGCTTGTACGAGCGATATAGAGATTAGGAGTCTCTGGTGACCACAATGCAGGCTGATGAATGGTAATATTTTGCTCGAGAGGCAGATTATGCTTCACATCATACGTGCTCACCAATGAGTCCACCACTTCGCCTGTAGCCTTGAGCACCAATGCAGTATGCAATTGGATTTGCCTATTGAGAGCATTCTCTACACGCGTCTTTATGTTTACAGAAGCCAATTGTTCTGTCACATAAGGTGTGGTAATATGTGTACCCCAGATAGGCACATACACTTTTGGCTTTTCTATTAAATGCACATTGCGATATAATCCTGCTCCTGGATACCAACGGCTACTCTGCTCGCGATTCTGCAAGCGAACTGCTATTTCATTTGCTCCTTCTTTGAGTTGAGCTGTAATATCACAATGAAAAGCATTGTAGCCATAGGGCCAAAAGCACACTTTTTTGCCATTCACATAGACTTCTGCCTCGCTCATCGCTCCATCGAAGAGGAGAAAATAGTTGGAGGCTGGTAGATTGCTACACTGTAGATCTACTGTGCTTGTAGATGGTAGATTAACAATGGTCTTGTACCACGCACTACCCATATATGGCAGACCGCCAGTACGTCCTGTTTTGATAGATGGGAAGGTTTCACCATTTTGCCAAACAGTCACATTTTGCAGGTCATTGGCGCGGTCGAATGGTCCGTAGATTGCCCAATCGTGCGGAATAGCTACTTCCTGCCAGTGTTTATCTTCTGCGATTGGCATTTGTAGGCTATCTTGCTCCATGGCAAATTGCCATGAGGTTAGCAAAGAGGTTATTGCTAAAATGATAATATTCATTTGAAAATTTATTTAATCGTTATTGATCCCTTACGGGGTATTTACGGGTACATAACGGGTTTTTAGAATACCTGCTATCATTGCTTATCTTTTCCAGAGTTCTTTTAGGGCATTATTTGGTTGTCCGTTCGAAGTAAATGCGCCCATATTATAAGCACCCCACCCTAATGATATATATTCTTGAGGACGCCAATTATTATATACTTGAGGTTCCCAATAGAAGATTCCCTTCATATAATCCAACGCATCTACACGTTGGCGAAAATCAGCAATCACCTCTGCTGCTTGTGCCACAGAAGAAGCTTTAGTACCTATCTCCACCACCATAATTGGACACTTAAATTCATTGTACAAGAGCGTAATATGCTGTGCTGCTAATTGATTCATTACATCCCAATCCTTACCAGACCATTCTTTCATCATAGGATAGTGGCTTAGGCCAATCATATCGAATTTACCTCCATTTTGCTTCAGTTTACGGAAAAACCAGTTGTTGTTCTCATAGGCATTGTCGATATGCACGATCACCACGGCCTCTGGGAAGATTGCTTTGCATGCATCGTATCCTGCAGTAGTAAGTGCTGCATAATTTTTCCAACCATTAGGCAGATCGCCATTGTTATTCCACAACTGTCCCATAGGCCATAGCATACCATTGCGTGTTTCATTGCCTACCTGAATCCATTCTGGGGTAACTCCCTCTGCTTTGAGCGCAGAGAGCACATCGGCAGTATGATTAGCTACGGCTTGTTTCATTTGTGCAAGATCATAATTCGCCCAATCTACAGGAATATTCTGACGGCTTGGATCTGCGAAGAAATCGGAATAGTGAAAATCTATCATTACCCGCAACTTGAGTGCGGCAGCTCGTTTGGCTTTGACGATTACATCCTCTTTATTGCACCAACCTGTAGTGTGATTTACCCATACACGCAGGCGCACAGCATTCATACCTGCCTCGCGCATCACGCGCATGCCGTCATCTGCACGACCTAAGGTATCATAGAAGAGCACTCCATCTGCCTCTTGCTCTGTGATCCAAGAGCAGTCCGCACCATAGGCATAGCTTCCCACAACAGGATCTGGGAAAGAATCAGAGAACGTGATACTATCAATATCATGCGTAGGAAATAGCGTAGCTACGCTGTCTGCCCACACATACATAGTCATCTGTGCCAGTATCATGATAGGCATAATAAAAAAACAAGTTGTTAGAATCTTTTTCATGGTATCTATTTTTTATTTTCGCTGCAAAGATACACTTTTTTTTCTAAATACACAAATTTTAGACAAAAAAAGGGCGTCCATTCAGTGGACGCCCCGATGATTTCAATAATTATTGATTCTAATTATTTTACCTCAGCACCAAGGATGTTGAAGAATTTACCGTTCATTTCAATAACCATTTGGCCATCTTTGATAGTCTTAACAGCAGAAGCTTTTACCTCTACGTTCTCAACAGCTGTTGGAACGTAAACTGCAGCCCATGCCTCTACTACGTCATTCTCAGAGTATGTACGGTTGCTAACGTCTTCGCCAGCAGCTGTCTTCTCCGCGTATGCCCAATCTGGACCAGAGCAATACTTGTAACCCATACCATCGTGAACCTCGTCCAAAGTAATAGTAAAGTGAGTATCATCTACTTTGGTCATTTCGTTAGTAAATGCCCAACCATTCATCTCACCTACAAGGTAGCAAGTATAAGTTCCCTCTGGAACGGTTACATTATAAGTAAGAGTTACCAAATCTTTAGCTTCACCGCACTTGGTATATTTACCAGCAGAGTAGTCAAGAGAGATAGTAGTCTCAGTACCTAACTTAACGTTTTCATTGTCCATCCAGCCACCTTCTTCAGTTGGAAGTTGAATTTGGTTGGTCCAATCAGCAATTTCAAGAGATCTGAACTTGAACTCACCACCTTCTTTATCGTTGATCTTGAAGATATACTCATAAGTATTAACATCAATGTCAGATGCAGCAACACCATCAGACCAGCCATTGAACGAACCAATGATAGCAGGTTGGAACCAAACACCATTAGGATCAGAGCAGAAAGGAGGGAGCAAACGAATAGTGTAGTCATGATAAATCTCAGCAACGCAAGGGCTGTTGTGATTCTTGAAATAAGCACAAGTCAAGATTACTGGCTCTTCAGTAGAATAATTCTTAAGATCGCACTCACCAGAGTAACCATCTACGATATCTACTTTACCTGAAATCAAAGTCCAAGCAGGAGCATCACCACCTTGATAATCCCAAGAGAAGCTACCATCTTGCTTCAATTGTACTGGTTTACCTTCGATAGCTGGCTTACCTTCAGCATCTACAGTTGCATCAGTAACAGTTACATAGTACCAACCATCAAAGCCCTCAAGTGGCGAGAATTTAGCCATAGATGAAGGATCAGAAGAATCCCAACCATTGTAAGAACCGATAAATACTACGTCGTTACATACCTCTTCCTCGAAGTAAACACAAACGCACAATTGACCTGGCTCATAGAAATCAGCCAAATCATCCTTGCTTGGGAAAGCAGTTGGAGGAGTTGCCAAACTGCTAATTGCTACTGCCAAAGCAGCAAAAAACATAGAAATTTTTTTCATGATTGTAATAATTAATTAGTTAATAAATTTGATTTTATTAAAATGAATAGTTAGTTCATTTATTGTCATATGGGTAACCGTCACCACCTTCAGAAGCGAAGATATTATCAGGATCACCTATTACATCTGTCTTGTAGTTAGGATTAGAGCGCTTATCCTCTGATGGTACAGGGAACCAGTTCATATGGTCTGGTGTTCCAGATACGAAGAATTGCTGACCATCTGCTTTACCCATACGACCTTCCCAGTGGTAGCGGTTCATATCTGCTTCTTTACCAAAGAATCGTCCAAAGCGTACGAGATCAATGCGACGACGTCCTTCATAGTGGAACTCACGGCACCACTCATCAAGCAATGTAGCCTCATCAAGAGAAGGAAGTGGGTCTGCATTGGCACGTTTGCGAATCACATTATTGATAATATTCAAAGCTTCTGCATTTTTACCTTGACGGAAGAGTGCTTCTGCTTGGATCATATATGCTTCAGCTAAACGAAGCAAAGGAATATCGGTATCTGGCCAACTTTTACTTTGTCCTTGGAAGTCGTTAGGGTGTGTTGCTGATGAATATACACCTGTAAACTTAAGCGCAGCCCAAGAATTAAATAGATATTTCGTATCACCAATTTCCATATCACCGTTCAAAGTAAACTGATATCCTGTATTCAATCCATCTGAACATAAGATTGCACGGTCGTCATGTAATTGCGCTGGCATATTGAATTCATCATACACCATAGTATTTGCTTTATTTCTGTCAATACCCATTGGTGTGAGGAACTTATCAATCAAAGTTGGTGAAGTACGCATAGAGTGCCATTCTGCCTCAAGACCCCAAGCATTCATACCAGGATTACGTTGTGCACCAATAAGCATCATAGATCCAGCATAACTTTGTGCATACAACGCGTCTTGATATATCTGGAAAAGCGACTCCTTGATAATCTCCTTACGATGGTTATCACCCATAAAGAGTTGTTGATAAGCAGAATAAACGAAGTTAGAATCTGTAACAACTTTTTCTGTTACGAGTGCGTGTTGTGGGTTATCTGTAATAACCGTTGTTGCTGCTTCATACGCTTTCTCCCAAGTTACACCTTTTGTCCAAGATTTATTATATTTGTTATATACATCAGCATTGAGATATACACGTGCCAAAAGCAATTGCGCTGCGGCTTTTCCTACTCGATAATCAGAAACTCGCTCAGCTGGTAACATAGTTATCACATCATTAAGTTCCGCAACCAACCATTCGTATAATTTGTGTCGTGGAATAAAATGTGGGAAGTCGCTTGTTTCTTCTGTTACAAGTGGAGCATAGAGATACATATCCAAAAGATAGAAGTAGTGCAACGCACGGATAAATCGTACCTCGGCCAGACGATTTTGATCCTCGGTTGTTTCAGAAGAAGCATAGTTCAAATAGTGATTGCAATACTTGATATTGAGGTTCAAACGAGTGTAGATACCACGAATCATCGTATTGGTACCGCTCCAGTTGGTCATATTCATCTCTTTAGACTCAGCATCATTCCATATCCACCAAGCCTCATCTGTAGTTAACTCATTGCAATACCAGATAGTACGATAGAATCCTGATGTACCAGCATCCATATCTTCCACATCAGAGTCGCTACCAGCATCCGATTGTCCAATGAGTGCCAAACAAGCGTAGCATTTTGTGAACATACGATCTTGATTGAATGATGTAGAGGAGTTAGGATCGATAGGTTTGGTATTAAGGTTATGAACACAAGCCGTCATACCTACCACGAGCATAACAAGTGCTACTATTTTTAAGAACTTATTCATATCTATTGTTATTATTAGTTAATTTTATTATTGATTAAAATTGCAGATTGATACCCAATACTGTTGTCATCGAACGTGGGTAGATGGAGTTGTCTATACCTCCCATTCCGACTTCAGGATCCAATCCAGAGTATCCTGTAATTACGAATGGATTAGAAACGGTACAGTATGCACGACCTGAGATTTTGTTCTTAGAGAAAGAATAACCAAGTGTGATGTTATCACAACGGAGGAACGAAGCATTCTCCAAGAAACGATCTGTTATACTATATTCTGCATTTCCAATAAGATACTTACCTTGTGCATCATAAATAGTGGTATTGTAGCCATCCACATAGTAAGTATTGAATACATCTACAGGAAGGTTCTTATAATATCCATCGCGTGCCAAGTTTCCTACAGGTACGTTCTGAAGACGAGTAGCAATCACATTGTTGAATACATAGTTTCCAATGTTAGCGCGGAATGACATACCAAGATCGAAGTTATAGAATTGGAATTTCGTTTGGAAGCCCATGGTTACAGGAGCTATAGGATTATGTTTGAACACCTTATCTTGCTCGTCAATTTTGCTATCTTTGTTTTGATCAATGATGTACCAATACTGTGAACCGTCCTCACGAGTTCCTTTTTGCGCCTCGTAGAGATAGAATGTGTTGGTCGCATAACCAATTGCAAATTTAGTAATAGATTTACCGCTCAAACCATCACCAGCGTATCCCCAACCATCAATCATTGTTTCTTCGCCATTAATCTTGGTAATCTTATTTTCATTCCATGTCACATTGTATCCGAGATCCCATTTGAATTTCTTACCATAATCCAATGCAACGCATTGATAGCAAACTCCACACCTTGGTTTTGGAGAGAACCCACATTTGACATCACGCGTTTGCGGAAATTGGTACCCATAGCCACATTGACATTGTTGAGCAAGTCCGTTGTACTGCGGAAATAGTAATCCAAAGAACCTGAAATACGGTTATTGAGGAAAGCGAAATCAATACCTGCGTTGTAGGTAGTAGTTTTCTCCCATGTTAAGTGGAGGTTATAAGCATTTGGACGGTCTGAGATATACAGTACATTACCGTTGATATCCACCACTCTATCTACATTTACAGCATCGTTATTCTCGGTAGCATAGTTCTCACCACCAACTGGGTAATAAGAAGTGTGACCAGAAGTTTGTGAATAGGTAGGCATATACGAGTAGTCGCCAATACCATCTTGTTGACCTGTGATACCATAACCCAAACGGAGTTTCAAATCATCTATCGCATTCACATCTTTAAGGAAAGTTTCTTTAATCTTCCATCCAAGAGCTGCAGAAGGGAAGAGACCCCAACGATGCTCTGGAGCGAAACGAGAAGAACCATCAGCACGAAGAGTAGCAGTCAACATAAGTTGGTTCCAACCAATGTAGTTAGCACGACCGAAGAAAGATACGAGGTAGTTTTCACCCATACCCGTAGATTTGCTTGCATAAGCTTCTCCACCAGGAACACCAGTTTTTCCTTGATAAGTCAATGGATACCAACCATTTCCCCAGCTTTTGTACTCATTGTAGAAGTGTTGCCACTCATAACCAGCCATAATATCAAAGTGCTGTTGTGTTTCCTCCCAATCATGTCCATATTGTGCATAGCAGTTGAATTGGAGGTTGTATTTCATCTTTTGTTGTCCACCATTCCAACCTGTATAGTGATTAGCAGTTCCATACATACTATTCACTTGAGTACCTCTACCAAGAGAATAGTCTGCACCAAAGTGAGCATTGAGTGAAAGATCTTCGAAGCCATGTACCTTATAGGTTGCCTCAAGGTTACCTACAAACTGAGTGGCATTGGAAGTATTAGACTGATGTTTGAGCTGAGCCAATGGGTTAGATCCTGACTTCAAACTATACATCCAATTAGGATCATCATATGGACCATTGTTATTAGAAGAAGTTCCTAATGGTTGGAAGAATCCATCCCAATAAGTATCCAGTTCTTCTTTGGTAAGATAATAATTTTTATCGTTTGTTACACCAGCAAGAATCTGTTCTCCATATATGTTTGTGAGGTCTCCTGTGGAATAAATAGGTTGCGTTGGATCTTTATCCAAATAAGCTCCTGCAATACCTGGTTCATACTCGTTATAGATATACATTCCCTTGGCATTGATATTGAATGTCAGATGGTTATCCAAGAAAGATGGATTAAGGTTCAGCGAAGCTGTAACACGTTGCATTTGTGATCCTTTGACTGCACCATTATTGAGCGTATAACCCACAGATGCACGATAAGGCATATCTACCACTTTGTTTTTCACACCACCCATCAAAGATACATTGTGGTCAGTAGAAATAGCTGTACGATAAATTTTATTGAACCAATCTACATTATCGTTCATGAGATATGCGTTAGCTTGAGCAGATTGTCCCGCTGCAGTCACGTATGCACGCAACTCATCGCCTGTTAACACATCAAGATGCTTAAGTACGCTACCAAAACTAACATTGGCATCGTATGTCACTTTCATCTTCTGTCCAGCTTTACCTTTCTTTGTAGTAATGATGATGACACCATTGGATGCACGCGAACCATAAATAGCAGTAGCAGAAGCGTCTTTGAGGACTGTAAAGGTCTCAATATCAGCAGGGTTAACCAATGACAAAGGGTTTGATACACCCTGAATACCATTGTTATCCATAGCAAGACCGTCAATAACGATAAGAGGATCGTTAGAAGCGTTGAGCGATGATCCACCACGAATACGAATAGCAGCACCACCACCTGGACTACCACCATCTGTTGCAATGTTCACACCAGCAATCTTACCTTGAATCATATCTTGTGCATTGGTTTGAAGACCTTTATTCATATCGTCTGGTTTGATAGCGGTTACAGAACCTGTAGCATCATTTTTCTTCACTACACCATAACCTACCACCACTACCTCATCAAGCAACTCGGTATCTTCACCCAAACGTACTTGCATACCGTCTGCCGCTGCAAGTTCAATCGTTTTGTAACCAATATAGCTAATCTCCAAAATAGCACCAGTTGGCACTGACAATACAAAGTTACCATCAAAATCAGTAATAGTACCATTGGTTGTACCTTTTTGAATCACATTGGCACCAATAATAGGTTCGTTGTTCGCAGCATCAATTACAACACCTGTAATCATACTTTGTGCATAAGTCACCATTGTCGCGGAAAGGAGAAAAACCACTAACAATGTCTTGCGCAGATAGCTAAAAATATTATTTTTCATTGTTTTTATTATTTTTTCAGTTTAAATTCAGTTGTTCCATCCACTTTCATGGTATAGCCAATCACATTCTTATCATTATCTCTTATTGGATCCATAAACAACGAAATGGCCAAATCTACGACTTCTTGATTAGCATCATCAGAGACTGTTCTAATACCAAAACGACGTTCTGTTGAAATATCACTGAGTCCCCAACGATAATCCTTATCCATATATTTTGCAACAGAATCAACTTTTACTAAATCTTTGGTAAATTCCTCATATGAATAAGAATAGTGTCCCGTATTTGCAAAAGTATTTTTATCACGATTGAAAGACATCTCTGTACGCTCATAACGCTTGATACCAATAATGTCAAGTGAATCTCTGAAAATAGAATCTTGTTTAATAATAGTATCTAGCTTAATGATAGGTCCTACTCCAGGCTTAAAACCAACGATTTTAGAGTCTATTACTGTATCAATTTTTATAGAGTCAAAAACTGGAATGGTATCAATCCAAAGAGCAGAATCGACATGGATCCATTTACTATTAGACAACTGACTAACAATTTTATCTAACTTATTACATGTTGAGGCAAGACCAGTAATTGTATCACCACTCTTCTCAATCAGCACATTGCCCACGAAATAAACATCAAACGGATCTTTTTCAATGTCTTCTGGTGTAAATGTAAGATTAAGTCCATAATTCTTCTCGGCAAACTCCATCACATATGAAAGTTTCTGAGAATTAGACTCATATACTCCGTCTCCAAAAGTACACTCTATACGAGTTGCTTTGTCGCCAGGTAAGAATTTGTACTCAACAATTCGCATTGTTGTACCGGACACAAAAGAAACAGATCGGGCAGAATCTTTGCCTATTAAAGTTTCTTGTGCAATGTCCATGTTCGTTCCCATGACATCAACATCCGGCTGACAAGCTGCCAAACCGAATCCCATCGTTAGAACGAAAAGCGGAATAAAAAGTTTGTTTTTCATCATTTTTTTAATTGATTGATTAATTTATTATTTTTTATTGATAATTTACTTTTTTATCAAATTAAGTCAGGTACTATTACTTCTTTCCTTCTTTGATAAGTACTACGCTGACAGCACCGAGGATAAGCAACACACCTGCTGCCACCAACATGCCTACTTGCGAGCCTGCGCATATATACTTAAGGATTGCGCCACCAATCAAAGCTGCCACAATCTGAGGCAAGCAGATAGTACAGTTGAACAAACCAAGATAGTAACCCATGTTGTCACCCTTGAGCGAGTTTGTCAAGATAGTGAATGGCACCGCCAACATAGCTGCCCATGCTGCGCCAATGAATGCGTAAGAAACGAGCAACACATATTGGTTGGTCACAAACAAGGTAGAGATAAAGCCTAACGCACCTACAATCAATGAGATAGCGTATGCGCCCTTGTTATGGAAGTATTTCTCAAGAGTTGGCATAATCAATGCCCAAAGCATAGAACCAACAGCTTGGATAGCGAAACAAACACCTACCCAGTTACCTGCAGTCTGGAAAGCATCAGCAGCTGTGCTAACACCGTCCCAACTGAAGCATTGGGTAGCGATGGCACCGTTTGAATAAGTCCACATGAAGAGGAATGCTGCCCAGCAGAAGAATTGCACCAAACCAACTGTCCAGAAGGTAGAAGGTGCATTGATGAGCAGTTTGATGAAGCTTGGATCTTCTTTCTTCTCGTCTTTCTTAGTGTCAAGTCCGTGGAACTTAGCATACTCCTCTGGATTCAACTCCTTGACAGTCACGAAAGTATAGAGAACACAAAGCATAAGAATAGCTGCGCCAATATAGAAACTCCATTTCACTGAGTCTGGAATAACGCCTTCTGGAGCGGTGTTAGCGATACCTACCCAAGTAAAGAGGATTGGGAAGATGTAACCTGCCAACGAACCAGCGTTGCAGAGGAAGGATTGGATAGAATAAGCGAGACCTTTTTGCTCCTCGTTCACCATATCGCCGACCATCATCTTGAATGGTTGCATAGCAATATTGATCGAAGTATCCAAGAACATGAGCGAGAACAATCCAAACCACATGGCTGCATTAAGACCCAAGAAGAGGGATTGTGTAAAGGTGAAGTTACCTGCATTAGGCAAGAGCAACATTACTGCCACCGCAATAAGCGCACCAACGATAAGGTAAGGTTTGCGACGACCAAGGCGATTCCATGTCTTGTCGGAATACTTACCTACCAATGGCTGTACAATCATACCCATCAATGGAGGGAGTACCCAGAAGAATGAAAGTTGGTGAGGATCAGCACCTAAAGTGGCAAAAATACGAGAGATATTCGCACTCTGGAGTGCATAAGCAATTTGGACTCCAAAGAATCCAAAACTGAGGTTAAAAAGCTGTCCAAAGGACAAGTTGCGTTTTTCTGTCATGACGTATATTTTAACTATGTATTTTTCTGGTATTTCAAAAGCGGCTGCAAAGGTACGACTTTTTTTTGATATATGCAAGAGAGTGTAAAAAAAAAAGCAAAAAAATACCAATAGGAGATACGTGTACGATAAAAATACATCTATAAACGAAAAATTGGGACTGCCGAAGCAGCCCCAATAAAGAATGTATAGTGTGCAAAAAGCAACTATATTATTTTACTTGAGCACCTTGTACATTAAATTGAGCATCGCCCTTCTTGATGATGAGTTGACCGTTTTGAATCATCTTAACAGGTTTAACTGTTACGGTTGCATTTTCAACACCAGTAGGAGTGATAGAACCAGAGATGGTGATATCAATAGCTACACCAGCCATTGGGTTTTGAACGATACCAGTAGCGGTAACTACATTGTCAACAGTTGTAACGGTCAATGTACCCTCGCCGAAGCCTAACCATGGGTCTTCATCACCCCAACCACCAACGGTTACGGTTGACATGATATCAGATGGCTCAGTAGCGTCTGGATAGTAAACTGGTACCTCTACCAATACTGGGTAAGTCAAACCATCTTCCTCGTTCACCCATTCGCCAGTCATCTTGAGAGCGTAGTCGTACATATCGCCCCAAATGACGTATTTCTCGACCTCAACTACTGCGTTCTCAACAACCACTACAGTTGCCTCCATAGGAGCAGCTGTCATAGTGAGGTGGAACTCAAGCTTCATACCATTCCACTCGCAGCGTACAACAGCCTTAGCAGATGGAGCAAATGCATCGATCTCATATGCATAACCCTCAATGAAGGTAGCGTCAGAACCCATCACAGCGATAGAGCTCTCTGGGAGCAATTGGTATGTATCATCGTTGCGGTTGTACTCGCCAAGACCCAAGAATACATCTACTTGGAATGCAGAACTTGGACCACCGATGAGAATCAAGTTATCAAGATCAATAACAAGGTTAGTGATCTCATCCTCGTAAACTTCGTACTCAGTACCCTCGCTCATCTCAACGAACCATGTGTGGATAGTAGCGTCAGCCACGAGCGTGATGTTCAAGCCACCTTCAACCACCTCAACGGCAGTAGCAGCAGCAGTAGCAGCAACAGCCTCGTCTACGTAAACCATGTCAACATATTGAGGAGCGTCGAAACCGTTGGTGATATTGAGAATCTCAACACCTACGAGTTGACCATCAGGGTTAGCGAATGGAGCAGCCATCAATGCAGCACCGTCAACAACTACGTAAGAAGCACCGTTGTATTTCTTACCGAGGTCTTCGGTGAGAGCAACAGAAGTAGCGATCTCAACGTTGTTAGTAGCAGACTCTACGATCTCAGTTGGGTTGATGAGCTCAGCATCGAGTACCCAGTTCATCTCGCCGAGAGGAGAAGCGTTCAACTCATATTGAGTACCTACGGTAGTCTCAAGAGCGATAGCATCATTGATGTCGTAGAAGTAGTAGTGATCATTGTGGTTCACATCTGGCTCTACATAAACGCCATTGATTACGCGATAAGAAGATGCGCGTGCCCATGCCTTTGTTGCGTGGATACCAGTCATGAAGATTTCCATGTTGTCAGAAGTACCCTTAACAGCCATGGTCAAACCTTGTTTACTGCGGAACCAGTTAGAAGACATCTTAGAGGTGAACAAGATAGATGGATCACCGTGGAGGTCGTTCCAGATATAGATACGGGTCTCACCACGTTTGTAACCTGCATCTACATAGTCGTCACCTGATTGAGTTTGCATATAGTTGGTAGCCACGAGCTTGCCATCCTCGGTTACAGCAATATCAGAGATTGCGAGGTAGTCACCTGCGTTCTCTGCATCAACAGCGATAACACCTTCTTGAGATACCTCAGTGATAGGCTTGCCGTCAACCACTTGGTAGATGTGAGCAGTACCGTCAGCCTCGTGTGTAAGAACGATAACTACATCACCGTTTTGAACAGCACGTTTAACCACACCAACCATCTCAATTCCTGGCTCCTCAACCTCTGGCAAGTTACCAGAAATATTGAGAGCGTATGTAGCACCTGTAGCCCAGCTGGTGTATTCACCCTCGAGAGCGATGTATAGACCATCTTGAGAAACGGTTACAGTATTAGCCACTGCGAAATCAAGCCAGTTGTCATCATCACCGATTTGGAGCTCACTGATTTGAGCACCCTCGTACACTTCTTTACCCTCCTCGTAACCTGCCACGAGAACCAATACTGGGTAAGTAACACCATCTTTGGTCCACTCTGCATTGAGAACAAGAGAACCTGTCTCCTCATCAACGCGTGCGGTAGCGCCTTCGATTGCTACTTCAACTGCAGGAGTAGCGTACATAACCAAGTCAAGAGCTACAAGCATTACTTCACCCTCTTCTTCAGCAGAAGCGATCACGCGACCTGTGTACACTTTGCCTTTTGCGTCGTCAGTAGTTTGAGCGATGACACCCTCAATTACGGTCAATTCAATACCACCGAAGGTCATGAGAGAATTCTCAGCATTCACCTCGTAATCATCGTCCTCGCCAGTATAGTTGTTAAGGAAGAGCATTACGTCAGAATCGAGCATATCGTTGCGACCAGTGAGTTGCAAATATGTAGCATCACCTACGGTCAAAATCTCAGTAGTCAAGTTAGAAATCTCAATAGTCTCCTCAAGAGCGTACTCAGGCTCAGCTGGTGTGCTGTAAACTACATGAACAGGAACATCGTTAGAGTTGAGGCCGTTTACTTCAACGCTGAGTTGACCGTCTACATTAGTAACTTCAACGGTACCACTTACGAGGAAGTAGAGAGGAATTTCGAGATAACCCTCAGCGTCAACATTTGCGAAGAAAGAATAACCCACGCCACCTGTGCTGCTCACGCCAGAGCTTGCCAATACAGTACCAGGATCTTGGCTATCGCTGATGGTGTAAGTACCAGCAGGGATCGTGGTTTCAGCATCTGCTACGCCTTCTGGATATACGAACAAGAGTGCCAACATGCTGGTTGCATCAGCAACGTCAAAAGTACCAAAGAAGCCTTTGTCTGTAGTTTCAACAACAGCGTCCTCGCCGTAAGTGTAGTCGAGTGCGCCGTCAGCAGCAGTAGCGTCGTATTGCAAAGGAGCTTTTACCTCTACCTTCTCGCTCTTGCCACCTACCTCGAACACGATGGTCATAGGTACGTTGTTAGAGTTAACAGCGTTGATGGTAATTTTTGGATTACCATTTACGTGTTCTACAACGACATTACCACTTTGCATGAAGTACATAGGGGTAGAGATGTAAAGTTGACCGCCTTGCTCTACCAAAGGGTAGTAAGCGCAAGGAATAACGCCTTGAGTTTGGCTGTAGCCTTGAGATGCAAGAGCGGTGTTGTAAGCAGGCTCGCTAGTGATAGGGTAAGTACCCTCAGGGATAATAGCGCCCTCTACGGTGTCTTCAACGAAGAGCAACAATGAGAGGTAATCGCTGTAGTCACCAGCCATGATGTCCACGTACAAGTTGCCTTGAGATAGGTAATTGGCATCGATAGCAATCTGGTCAGTCTCGTTGTAGTAACGGATCAACTCACCAGCCTCAGCATCGTACTGCAAACCTTGGGTAGCAGCTGGAGCTTTTTGCATAGCGTCCAATGCCAATTCAGCTTTTACCACCTCTGGTTGATACAGAGGATAGCTCTTCTTGGCTACACCAGCAAGTGGCGCAGCTGTTGCGCTAATAACTAAGCACAACGTCATGAACAAAGCGTAAATCTTTTTCATAAAAATTTGGTGTTAAAAGTTAATAATGTGTAATAATAATTTATTAGTGTTTCTTTTTCATCAAAAACAGACTAATATTGTATTTGTGCAAAAAAGAGTTAAAAGATTGGCAAAGGTAGTTATATTTTTTCAAACAACCAAATTTTTCTATCAAAAAATCATAAAAAAGCTGATTTATCTATCTTTTTATACTAAAAACAGACGACTACCCACATTGCAAAGCAACTGGAATTAAAAAGAAAAGGAGGGTATGTCAACATACGGACACCCTCCTCTTCTTTTTTCTACCGTCCCAAGGACGTTCTATATAGATTATTTCACTTGCACACCCATTACATTGTAGGTCTCACCATTGCGGTTGATCAAGAGTTGACCATTCTTGAAGGTTTTCTCTACCTCAACATTTACATTCACATTCTCGAGAGCAGTTGCTGTACCGTCGTATGTGATGTGGATTGGTTGGTTGTAAGAGTTAACGGCATTGATTTCCATCTTCATTTTGCCATCCACTTTCTCTACGGTTACAGAACCACCTACCATGAACCACATTGGCAATAGCAATTTTCCTTCCTCATTACAGCTTGCATAGAGTGAAGGACTTACAGAACCAGAATATGCATCATAACCCTCACTTGCCAATACGGTACCATAATCCCATGAGTCATCGATGGTGTAAGTACCTGCAGGAATTACGATATCTTCATCAGTTTCCTCAATAAAGAAGTACAAAGCGCAAACATCTGAACCATCAGCAGCTCCTACTTGAACCAATGCCATACCATAGTCCTCATCATACTCAGCGGTGAGTATATCAGCAGCAGTATAAGCCTTCTCTACTGGAATCTCAGCATCGTAATCCAAGTGAGGAATGTCATATACAGAGTTGAGTGTAATCTCATATTGTACGCCGTTAGAGCAGATAACTGAAGCCTTAGCCAAGATGTTATTCTCCTCATCCATAGTAACGGTCAAAGTACCTTTCTCAATGGTATAAATATCGTATTGAGCATCACCCCATTCGTCCACACCAAGATACTTAGCTACATAGGTATAAGTTGAATAGAAGTCATATTGACCCTCACCAAAGCGACCAAACACACCGTCGTTTACGAATGTACCAGCCACTTCGTTGGAAATAGGAGACATTGCTACGAGCAAACCTGTAGTCTCATCTACACCTGACAGTGTGTAGTAACCTTGAGCCTCAAGTTGGTTATCAAAAGCAGCGTCAACAGTCAGTTCTACTTCCTCTTCTGGAGTTGGCACGACATACCACAATTCTACTTGATAGAGTACTGCATCAAAACCAGTTACCTCAGCTTGCATCCAAGTGGTATCACCTGTTTGATATACTACACCATTTACACCAGCAATCTGGATCATTGTATATTCGTCCTTGGTCTCACCATATTTAACGAGTTGGGTATAGTAGGTATCCATTTGCTCATAGGTAAACTCGCCACCCATTGGTACACCATAGATATCCAAAGCCACGAAATACTCATCGTTCTCGTTAGCCAAATAGAGGTCGTTGCCTAAGTCAGGGTAGAATGCCGCAGAAGCTGAGTTAGGGAAACTCAAAACAACGGTATCAGTTGCCTCTGGCACTTCAAACTTCATATCAATTACGTAGTACTTGCCATCCTTGCAGAGACCTTCGAGATGTGCTTTCCAACCACTCTCCTCGTCCATAACTACCTCTGCAGTTGCATAGATAGCCTCGGTGGTCTCACCAATAGTCATATCAGTAAGATAAAGCATAACCTCATCTTCGCCAGCCCATTCGCCTTCCTCAGCTTGCAAAGATGCTACCGCACCTTCGATATTCCACTCGCTGGTAGAACCATAGAGATAGGTCCAACCAAAGATGCTTGCCCATGAGTCATCTACATCTAAGTTATATGCCTCAATATGCACAGTATCAGTAGCAGCAGCTACAGGAGCCACAACAGATACATGGTTTAATACGGTATCTTGGTTGTAGTAGTTAACCTCTGCAGCATATGACAACACGCCATCTACCATACCAGAAGCTACCACCATATCTACATTCATCAACGTTTGCTCTACGCCTTGGTAGGTCACATGAGTAGCCTCCATATCCAAATCGCCAGAGGTGTAACGACCAGTTGGCCAAGTTGCCAAATAAGCCAATGTCAAATCCATATCAGCGTTCTTACCTGCAATTGTAGCCACGCCTTCCCACTCATCGAAGGTCAAAGTAGCACCTGTAATCTCGTGTGAGAGTTCATCTTTTGGACTCAAAACAGAATGTTCACAAGTGATTACATACACATTGCCATCAGAACCATCAATAACGGCGTGCAAGTCAATAACAGTCAAGTACTGACTAACTTTGCTCTCGCTAATAGTCATCACTACCTTCTCATAATCTACATACTCATCATCTTCGGTGAGAATATAAGAATAATAGAGATCCAAATCAGCCTCAGTAAAACTACCTACATAAGACTCATTCAAAATATCAAACTTAACAATCCACAAGCCTTGACTGCAAGCCATATACCAGTCACCAGACTCCTCATAATACTCAGGTGCTACTGAGAAACCATCAAAGTGCAACTTGATCGTATCCGCAGCTTGAGCTGCAGCTACTTTCAATGGAGACTTAGCAGGAACTTTCTTCACTTCCTTCTCTACGCGCTCAAAACTACGGAGAACCTTAGCATCTTTTGCCATCTCCAAAGCTTTTGCTTGAGCAGGAGTCTTAGCCTCAAATTGTTCTTTACTTGTAGGATTAACTTTCTTACCTACTTTTTTTACTTGTGGCACAGCCATCATGCTCATTGCCACTACAGTCGCCATGAAAAGAGTAAAAAATTTCTTCATACAGACTAATAATTAAATGTTAATAAATATAATAAAAAATACCTTTGTGGTATATCCGAATAGACTAATACGACCACAAAGGTACTACAAATATTTTGAATATGCAAACGTTTTCAAAAAAAAATGCTTTTTTTACTCTTTTTTTTGTCAAACAACTGCGGTACACCTCATTTTGTTATTGTTTTTTTGCCCAAAACAGTGTAGTATTCACTGCGGTATTGGATTAGCAATTGTCCATTACGCAGCATTTTTTGAGCATTGTCATTTGGAGATGGACTGTGGAGATTTTCTACAGCAGCATTAATTGCTGTCCCATCATATACCACATGCACAGGCATGCCGTATGAATTGACCGCATTCACCTCCAACTTCAATCGACCATTTTTCTTCTCCACAGTCACCACACCATCCACCATGAAGTATAATTGGTCCATATAGCCATCCGTCAATGTGGCATAGATAGATGGAGAAACGGTATTATCCTCATTCGCACCAGTACTTGCCAATACGCTACCTGCCATCAACGAATGATTGATAGGATACACCCCAGCAGGAATAGTTGTCTCGTCATCGGCTTCGTTGGCAAAGAAGTAGAGCACCATCATATCCGACTGGTCTTGTGCCGTGGCTTGGAAGATGATGAATCCCTTGCTCTGTGTCAAGTCTTCTATCTTAATATTATCCTCCACCCCATATACGCGCTCCACGCCTCCATCTTCGGTGTCATAATCCAAGTGCGGACGCTCATATTGCGAATACATCGTGATGCGGTAGTACTTGCCATCCTCGCAAATCACCTCCGCCTGCGCGGTTATTTGACCGTCCGCAGCCATGCTGACCACCATCTCGCCTTTCTCCACCGTGTAGGTTTCATATTGATTAGTCTTAGGATTCCACTCTTGTATATACGTGTAGTCGTTGAAGAAGTCGTAGCGTCCCTTGCCAAAGCGACCAAACAGTCCATCATTCACAAATGTGCCCTCTACCTCATGGCTCGCTGGTGTGAAACTCACCATATGCATCTGGTCATCCGTATAGGCAATCAACTGATAGTAGCCCTCTTCCAAGTGATTCGTGAATGGCACCTCCTCAAACACCAGTTCCACCGTATCTTCAGGCTCAGGCACAGCATACCATATCTGCACATCGTACACAGTGGCATTAAAACCGAGCATCTCTGCCTCTATCCATGTTGTGTCGCCTGATTGATAGATACGGCCTTCTACCTGTGCCAATTCCAAATCCTTTTCAAGTTCATTATCGTAAAGCGAGGTATAGTAGTCGCCCACATTTTCCATGGTAAATGCACCACCCATCTCTACCCCCACCACATTCAGATTCAATGTGTAGCGGTCATTGCTATTGATGAACAACAGGTCGTTATTCATCTGTGGGTAATACGATGCACGGGCAGTCTGCTCAAAACGCAGAGCCACGGTATCGGCTCTGTCTGGTATCACCCAAGCCAATTGCAGGTTATAGACCACATTGTTGGTGCAACGTGCCTCGCCGCGCACTTGATAGTCTCCTGTAGCTTGTTTCTCCACGTGTATCTTGCAGGTCAGCGACTCCACTTGTGTGCCTGCCTGCTTGTCGGTAACATACACTTGTGCTTGTGCCTCGGTGTAGGTTTGTTCGCGCAGGGCATTGTCCTTGTACATAATCTGCACCTCATAATCGTCATTAGATGCTGAGATAGTCATCATATTATATGCCTGCGCATACGTGTCGTCTATGCGCATGTTCGCGCATGCGAGGTCCACTCTGTCCACAGGGTCAGCGAATGGCACTGCCAGTAGCATATGGTATATCACAGTGTCTAAGCCCAACATATTACACTGCGCCATATACGCCAATACGCTATCTGCCATATACCCTACTCCCACCTGCGCCTCCAGTTGCAGCGGGGTAATTGCCTGCCCCTGATACAGGAAATGCGACTCATCAAGGTCGAAGTAATCCATACTATTATACGTACCTATCACGTTTGCGCTTTTCACCTTCATTGCGATATCCCAATCGTCATTCTTACCAGTAATAGTATAGGCATCATCTTCCACCGCCATCTCGGCATCCAATATGCTGACATCCACCTCATCCTTGACATTGAGCACCTCGTGTGTGGCATGCACAATATAGATATTTCCATCGGTACCTGTGATAGTAGCGTTGAGTTCTATCTTCTGCAATAGGGGTGTCACGTCCTCGGTAGCAATCTTCATGATGATATTCTTGAAGTGAATACCCCCATTCTCGCGATTATCAGGCGTAAAGATATAGGAATAATCATCCAAAAACTTATTGATACGGAAAGTTCCACAATAATTATCTTTAGGAGCCTTCCAATTGAGATACACTTCCCAATCCTCCGCATTTTCCAGCACGACATACCAATCACCCGAACTATAATACTTGGGGCCTTGTGCAAAATGATCAAACTCCAAACGAATTGTATCCGTTGCAGCAGACACCATCTGCCAACAGAATACCAGCATCAGTAAGATAAAAACCTTGCGCATAACAGACTATTATTGTAAAACCGCACAAAGGTAACACTTTTTTTTGGAATAGACAAAAAAAAGAGGAAAATCCTACAATTTCCCTCTTATATATGTACAGATTTCAAGTGATTATTTTACTTGTACACCAAGCGCATCATAGTTTTTACCATTGCGAATAATCAACAATTGACCATTACGGAGCATTTTTTGGCTATTGGCCATTGACGATTGGCTATTAGTGTTATCAATGGCTGTATCTATAGGTGTGCCATCATATACGATATGCACCTCCACGCCGTATGAGTTCACAGCATTCACCTCAAGATAAGGATTACCATCCTCGGTCTTTGTAACCTCAATAGTACCATCCACTAACAACCACAAAGGTGTTACGAGTGAACCATCCTCTAACATTCGTGCATAGAAGGATGGCCATACGCCGTCACCTTGTACACCTGGGTTTGCATATACTGTACCATACTCCTCAGAAGCATCGATTGGATACACACCCGCAGGTACAATAATATCCTCATCAGCCTCCTCTACAAAGAAGAAGAACGCAGCCATATCCGAACCATCGGCAGCTGTCAAAGCCAAATAGATATAACCATTGTTTGCAGTTTGATCATCAATAGTCACATTATCTGCAGTAGTATAAGTACGGTCAATAATCTCTTCTGGCTCATCGAAATCAAGATGCACATTGTACTCTGAAGTCATCTTCACGTGGTAATACACTCCATTGCGAGCAATAAATTTAGCCTCCGCGGTAATAGTACCATCCGCAGCGTGCTCAACCACTAGTTCGCCTTTCTCAATGGTGTAGTTTTGCCACTCTGACTCTACGTAAATAAACGTGTTGCCACTATAGAAGTCATAGCGACCATCATCTGCGCCGAACTTACCAAACAAACCATCGTTCACAAAGGTACCACCCACCTCACCATCGGTCATTGGACTGAGCGAGATAAAGATAGAATTATCTGGTGTATAAGATGACAAAATATAATAGCCATCTTGCAAGGCATTTGTAAACTTAACTGGCATCTCAATCTCTACGGTATCTACTGGCTCAGGAACAGTGTACCAAAACTCTACATCGTATTGTATAGCGTTAAACCCAATATAGCTGGCATTGATGACTGTGGTATCGCCGCGTTGGTTCAGCACACCCTTGATGTCTGCAATCTCTACACTCGACTCTACGGTCCAATCATAGAATTCGGTATAATCCATCAACACTTTCTCCATGTCAAATGATTCACCCAAACCCGTATTACAGATAGTGATAGAAGCCTCATAATCATCTGCATACTGAATGAGTTGAATCATATTCAATTGATCTGCACGGAAACTAGCCAACGCACTATTTTCAAACTCTACCTTTACCTTTTTGGTAGGCACTGGCACTTCAAAATTCATATCAATAGAGTACCAATTATAGTCGTCGCAATACGCCTCTATATTTGCCTCCCAACCATTCTCCGTTTCCTTCATAGTCAAAGTACCACGGATTGAAGAGCAATCCAACCAAGTTTTCTTGTCGGTTACGGTCAATGCCACATCATATACACCCGCTTCCGCATAATAATCCTCATACATGGCAAAAATATCGTAATCCGTATTAGATGCGAATAACATCACGAATCCATAATCCACAAAGGACTCATCTACAGAGAGGTTATGACACGCTACCTTAATCGTATCTTTTGCCGCAGGCAATGGCACAGTCATCTGCACCTTGTGCAATACGGTATCTTGGTTGTAAAAATGCAATGCTGCCTCATATCCCAACGCGCCATTCTCCAACTCGCTCAAACCAATCATCATATTGGCTTGCAACATAGTTTGTTCTACACCTTTATAGACAATCTTGGTCTGATTCATATCAAAACTAGCTTTGGTATATTCGCCCTCAATCACATCAGAGATTACACCTAACTTCACAGACATGTCATCATTGCTACCCTCCAGCACATAATATCCAAAATCCATAGTCACCGTGCTATTATTTAATACATTCTCCACGGTTGTCTTTGGAGTAAAAGCACTATGCACAGAATGTACCTTGTAGGTACGATCATTGGTGTCCAAAATAGTAGCATCCAAGACGATCTGCTTTAGACTACCCTCTACTTTCTCAGAAATAGTCATAGTCACATCTTGGAAATAAATCTCGTAGAACATATCTGCTGATTGGAACCATCCCCAAGAGTATTCCATGCTCATGTTATCAAACGTATAGGTACCACAATAATTATCCTCATCACCAAACCAGCAGAGGCGGAAAGTATAACCTTGCGCTTCCAAAGCAATATACCACTCGCCCGTTGCCCCTTCATACTCAGGTCCTACAAGGAAGCCCTCGCCAGTGAGATTGATAGTCTCTGTGGTAGCTTTAGCGCAAGGCGCAAGACGATGTTGAGGCGCCTTACGCGCCACTTCTTGGTTAGCAGGCACAGCGCGTTTGTTCAGGTCATGGGTCAGCATGCGCACTGCTTGAGGATGTAATTGCGTATCACTATCTGGCGACAAAGTCGCAAGCTTAGTAGGAGCAGCAGCGACCTGCATGATCGCTGCTACGCATGATAAGAAAAGAATTGTTATCTTTTTCATAAAACCAAACATTTAAGATTATTTCACTGGTGTTCCCAATGCGTTGTAGGTCTTGCCTTCGCGCATGATGAGCAGTTGTCCGTTGCGGATTTGCTTGCGAACGCTCTCAAGGGTTGCTGGAGTATTCTCAATGCCTGAAGTGGCAGCGTCATATACAATATGAACTGGAATATTGCACGAGTTAAGCGCGTTGATTTCGAAGTTTAGCTTACCATTGGCGTTTTTAGTCACCTCTACAGTACCTGATTGGAAGAAATAGAATGGTTCAACTACCCAACCGTCTGCATAACCAGCGTAGTAAGAAGGCATGACATTGCCCTCCCAGTCCATACCTGTACTAGCCAATACGGTACCGTCGAACCAGGTGCTATTGATTTCGTGCGTACCCTCTGGAATAATGGTCTCAGGATCAGACTCCATATAACAAAAATACAGAGCAGTAATATCACCTACCACAGGATCAATGATTTGAACAGATATTAGTCCATAGTCAGCGGAATGGTCGTTGATTAACACCTCTGCATCCGCACCATAGATGCGTTCTACAGGATTTTCCTCAGAGTCAAACTCGATATGTGGTTCTTCGTATTTAGAGGTCAATGTCACATCGTATTGGACAGCATCTTCGCACACGACAGAAGCCGTGAGAGTGACATTATCTTCCTCGTCGAGCGTAACGGTGAATTGACCTTTCTCCATATAGTATAGTTCGTACTTCTCCATGTCGGCATTCCATTTGCCCACATAACTGTTGCTGGCATCGAAATCGTATTGGCCCTCGCCAAACTTACCGAACAAGCCATCGTTGACGAAAGTACCAGGGATTTCCTCTTTCGCAGTAGCATATACGGTGAAGACTACTGCTGTGAGTCGATCCTCGGTATATCCCACGAGGTTATATACTTGACCATAGTCAAAGTTAATAATCATCTCTGCATCTTTGATATTCAGTTGCACGGTATCGGTAGGCGTAGAAGCCACATACCACAGACGAACTTGGTACAATATACCCTCAAAGGTCACATAGTCTGCCTCAATCTTAGTAGTATCGCCAACTTGGTAGAGTTTACCATTCACGACTTCAGCAATACTGATAGTACTACTGTCTTTCAACTCGAGATAGCTGAAGTAGGAGTTCATATATTCAGCATCAAACTCCTCACCCAAGCCTACACCTGCCACGTTGATAGAAGCTTTATAGAGCTCATTCTCATTGTAGATTTGAATATCGTTATCCAAGTGTGGATAGTATTTTGCTTTCGCAGAGTGCTCAAATGCCACTAATACAGTATCCGTTTGCTCTGGCACGCTCCAGCTCAAGTGCAAATTATATACCTTATTGTTATTACCGAGCATTGTACCCTCGATGATCCAATTATTTTGTTTATCCAGGATAACTTTTATCTGGGCATTCAAGCTGGTGATGGTATTCCTGTCTGCATTGTCCAAAAAGACGGCTGCATCGTATGTACCCTCCTCTATGCTCTCTGCTTGCCAACCACCACGGATAGCAAACTCAGGAGTATTAGCATAGAAGTCCACCATGCCCATCCAAAGCGCGTAAGAGTCATCTACAGTCAGGTCAATAGCAGTCAGTTCGATAGTGTCAGTAGGAGCAGGTAGTGGAGCAGCAAGAATAAAGTGATAATCGATTGTGTCATTGGCCAACATATTGATCTCGGTTACGTATGCCAAAGCCCCCGTTTCTACGTGAGAAGCTAGATTTACAACAGCCTTGAAAGTGATAGGAGAAAGGGTTGCACCCTTGTAAGCAATCTTGGAACTCTCCCAAAGAATCATATTCTTGCCATAGGCACCGATAATATCATAATTATCAACCACCAGTTTGAGATCCAAATCTGCGTTTTTACCTTCTACCGTAAAGGTCCAGCCCTCTTGAGTCAGCGTAGCATCTTCGATATAGATATCCACTTTGCCTTTCGCCACGATATTCTCGTGCTTCGCGTGTACCTGATAGGTATCACCATCTTCACTAACAAGTGTAGCCTCCAAAATATATCGCTCTAGATTGGCATTGACAGCCTCATGGGTGAGTGTCATGCTCATCTCGGAGAACATGATAGAACCATAGCTGAATGGAGTGAGCAGGTGAGTCAAATCGTATATAAAATCCTCTTTGGTGAATGTTCCGCAAGGATTACCAGCGGGAGCATACCAATTTAGTTGCAGATTGTGACCATACTCAGGACGAGTAATGTCATCACAACTGAGACCCAGCATCCAATCGCCAAGATCAGGATTATATTCTATGAATGCAAATGCATCATAATTGAGGGTTATCATCTCTTTTTGTGCCTTAGCTGATGCCTTTTTTGCTTTAGGAGCAGTTATTGGAGTCGTTTTACCCTCAAACTTGTCCAAGCCTAGAGTTTTAGCCACTTGTTTGTGGTGTTGGAGTTCTTTGTTAGCAAGCTCAGTAGCACGTCCCGTAGGATCATGTTTTCCTAATTCTGCTGGGGTAATCGCCATAAGAGATAGCGTTACCAGAGTCGCCATGAGAAGTGTAGAAATTTTCTTCATACCTAACTAATAATTAAACTGTTAATAATGATATTTATGGACTACTTCATGCGCAATCCTTGCGCATTGTATATCTTACCCTCACGCTCGATGAGCAACTGACCGTGACGCAGTACTTTTTGGGTATTGGCAATGGGTGATTGGGTATTCTCCACGCCCGTCTTTGCTGTGGGGTCATACACCACATGTACAGGCACATCGTAGGAGTTCACCGCATGCATCTCCAAGCACAGTTTGCCGTCTTTCTTGCTTACTACGACCGTTCCGTCCACCAAGAAATACAGCGAAGTGAAGTACTCGCCATCGTGCGTTGCATAGAACGACTTACCTAAACTGCCATCTCCCTTGATGACAGACCAATAGTCACCATAGTCATCTATCACATATTCGCCCTCTGGGATAATAATCTCGTCATCCACATACTCCACATAGAACCACAGCGCCATCAAGTCGCTACCCGTCATTATCTCCAGCAGCACCTTATCTTCCTCTTGCTGCTAAATTGTCACTTGACTCTCATCCACAAACAGACGCTCCACCGCTCCCGACATAGCATCATCTTGAATACGTGGCTTGTCAACCTTAGAGGTCATGGTGATATGATACTCAACTCCGTCCACTGCCACAAACGCACCCACCAGGGTCACATCCTGCTCTTCGTCCATCGTCACAGTCGCATGTCCTTTCTCAATGGAGAGAATATCATAGTCCCCACGCTCGGCGTTCCATTTGGCGATATAGGTGGAATAACGACCGCCAATAAAGTGAAGAAAGTCATAGTTCTGACCTGTAAACCCGCCAAACAGGCCATCATTCACATAGGTACCAGGCACATCCTCTTCGGTATTACCCAGCAGCGAGATAGCGAACTCAATGGACTTATCCTCAGTCGTCCCCACCAGCGCGAAATAGCCATCTTTCGCCAGTTCGTTGTAGAAAGTGGCGTTGTATATGCTGATTTCTTGGGTTTCAGTCACCTCAGGCACAGCATACCACAAATCGATGTCATACACCACTGCATCAAAACCCAATACATTCGCTGACAGATAGGTGGTGTCACCCGACTGCCATACTTTTCCCTCAGCAGCAGCGATGCTGACGGTGTCGTGAGTCTGACGATTAGTAATCATGCAGTAGGCGATATTCAGGTTGCGCTCGGTGAAACTTTCGCCCATAGGCACACCCACTATATCCAAGGATATATCGTAGTTCTCGTCCTTGTTCGTGAGCATGAAGTCGTGCGCCAAATCGGGATAGTAGGCCACGCTGGATGAGTTGTCAAAAGCGATATGCACCGTATCGGTAGCCGTAGGCGGTGTCCATGATAGGTGTAGGTTGTAGCAGATATTGTCCTCGCCAATCATGTGGCCTGTGATGACACAGTTGCGATTCGCATCCACTGCCAAGGTGATTGTGACGGAAACAGCAGGAATAGTCTTCTGTGTGGCAATGTGCTTAAGGTCCATCACGCAGTTGGTATAGGTGCCAGGTGGGATAGAGTCAGCTATAATAGCACCCATAAGGTTGTATTCCTCGTTGTTGGCAAAGATGTATGCCATACCGAACAGTCCCATAAAATCCGTGTCCAATTTTAGGTCGTGACACACCACCTCTATGGTTTCTATTGGTGTCACTTGTGATGCTGCTATCGCTTGTGGCAAACCCATTACCACAGCCATCAGTATTATAAAAATCTTCTTCATATTCTAAATTATACCAAGCACGCATCCAGTGCTTCCACTATCGCATGTTCATCCATATTCTGACCGATGAACACCAGTTTCTGCATGCGGTCGCCATACCGCTCGTCCCAGTCGCGTTGCAACATCGGGTCTCGCGCCATCATTTGCATGAGTTCCTCCTCTGGCATCGTCGCATAGAACGCACCTGCCTGCTTGAGATCAAACTGCTTGCCCGCTTGCTCAAAGAGATAGCACATATCATACTCTTCCTCAAAATAGCACATACCCTTGCAACGAATAACACCCTTATCCCAGTGGCGTGCCACAAACTCATCAAAGCGATTCAAACTCATTGGCTCACGTCTGTAATATACAAACGTGCTAATCCCATACTCATCGCCATGGTTATGGCAATGACAATGTGGGTCATCGCATTCGTGATGGTGCTCATGACAATGACAATGCGGATCATCACATTCATGGTGATGGTCATGATGGTGCTCATGCTCATGGTGATGCCCGTCACTCCCCTCCCTATAGGGAGGGGTTGGGGGTAGGCTTTCCTCCACCTTCTGTATCCACGTTGCCGAAGTCGCCACCTGCTCAAAATCAAAGAGTTCCGTATCCAGTATCTCACTAAATGGCACATCGCAGTAGTCGCAGTCTATAATCTTTGCTTTGGGCTGGATAGCACGAATAATCGCACGCACATGCTCCCTCTCCTCTGCACTTACCATAGACACCTTATTTAATAATATAAGATTACAGAACTCTATCTGCTCTATCACCAATTTCGACAAGTCCGACATGTCCGACGCGTCCGACCTGTCAGTCAATCGTTCCACAAACTCATCCCTCATTCTCAGCGCATCCACTACGGTTACCACGGCGTCTAGCTTAGGAACAGAAGTCCCACTCACTCCAACTGTTGGCACCATCTGTCTATACGAGCAAATCGTCTGTGCAATAGGTGCAGGTTCGCAAATACCCGATGCCTCTATCACAATGTAGTCGAATGCATTCGCTGTACACAAATCGCGTAGTTGCTCCACCAGGTCCATCTTAAGCGAACAACAGATACAACCATTTTGCAGGGCGACGAGACTATCATCCTTTTGCGCTACCACTCCACCCTTTTGGATGAGTTCCGCATCGATATTCACCTCTCCTATATCATTGACAATCACCGCGAAACGTATGCCGCGGCGATTAGTCAATATCCTATTCAGCAAAGTTGTCTTGCCACTGCCCAAATACCCCGTCAGCAGCAAAATAGGTATGTTATCTACTTGCATACTGCACGTAAATATCGTAATATTGGTTGAACAATTCTTTTTGCCCAAAACGCTCCAAGTTTTGTAGCACATAGCCCATCACAGCCATTTGATGGCTGAGAGTACTATTTTGTACCGAAGCACGTTGCTCTTTGCTTAGCGATGTTCCCCATACCATATATTCCGCACATGTATTGGCTATCTTCTCCATAATAGCATTCGCCTTCTCTACCTCGCCCAACTGATAGTAGCAAACAGCCATCGTAGCCGAAGTATAGTCATATGGAATATTATAGCCTGGCAACATCTTCTCTGCGTAGTCCAATACCTCAAGACATTTATCAAGCTTACCCTCGTCATAGAGTGCCTCTGCGAGTTCTACAAACATCATACGGTGGGTACGGCACATACGCATGGTATTTTCATCGATATAGATACCAGGAATATTCATATTTCCGTACTTGAAATGATGCAGCATATTATCATACATTTCCTCTGTATTCACACGTGGCTTTCCATTTCTGCTTCGCTCGGGTGTAATACGATATGCCATACCTGTGAGTTCCAAATATGGATCAAGACCCAAATGATAGTCGCCTCCAATAGTCACCGCAAAATAGATTGGACGCTTCCATTCATTAGTAGAAAGCATCTCCATCACCATCATTTCTGAGCGAGTGAAACGTTTTGCTTTCTTAAGCATAATTTTCTGACTATCAGGAGACAGTACATACAACTGGTCGCTTGGTATATAGCCCTCGCCATCGCGTTTGGTGCGTGGGTCAGTCGAGTGCAAGAACTGGAAGGCTTTCTTCACCTCTAATGGTGCATTCAGTCTGTTCTCCACCCATACCACTTCGTTCTTGCCTGGCATATAGTCCTTCTCATCCCATGAGATAGGCAGACCAGGTGAGTTATAGTATGGTCGTTTCATTTGGCTGATATACCAATCCGTTTGCAGGTACGAGAGGTTACATGCACGCACATCATCGCGCTCCTGCTCTACCTCCAAGTTGTACCAGAGTGGGAAAGTATCGTTATCACCGTTGCAGAAGATTATCGCTTCCTCGTCGCAGCTCTTCAGGTAGTTCGCACCAAAGTCACGCGCGGCATAGCGATTCGAACGGTCGTGGTCGTCCCAGTTCTGCGAAGCCATCTGTACAGGCACGAGCAAGGTTTCTATTACGGTAGCTACAGCCACCAATACACGCGCTTTCTCGTTCTTCACTACCTGATCAAACATATCTACGATAGCCATCACGCCCAAACCAATCCATATACAGAACGCATAGAATGATCCCGCGTACGCGTAATCGCGCTCGCGTGGTTGATAAGGTGTCTGATTCAGATATACCACAATAGCCAGACCCGTCAAGAAAAACAGCAGGAAGACAATAGCGAAGGAGCGATACCCCTCTTTGTTCTTATCTTGGTTGTTGCGCTTGCTGAGTTGCCAGCAGAGACCTATCAATCCGAGGATAAGTGGTAAGAAGTAATACACGTTATGTCCCTTATTCTCACGCAGCTCGCTTGGCAACTTGCTTTGGTCGCCATAGAGTGCATTATCAATAAACGGAATACCCGAAATCCAATTACCCTTGGTCAGTTCGCCATGCGATTGCAAGTCATTCTGACGACCAGCAAAGTTCCACATAAAATAGCGCCAGTACATGAAGTTCACCTGATAACGGAAGAAGAATTTGAGGTTCTCGCCAAAAGTAGGGCAATACTCCGTTTTCGTTTGTCCGCAGTAGTCATAGCGAATCTTTTTGCCTTTCACATCAGCCCATGACTTATACGCATCCACATGGTGCGATTGTCCTGAGTGCATACGGGGGAAGAGCATCTTAAACTCGTCCATATACTCGTAGTTGGTCTTGTAACCTGTTACTACATAGCGGTCTTTCGCTCCTTCCTCTTTTGGTGCGGGTGCATATTGTGCATGTCCTTGTTTCTCCACAGGAATACACATATTACCCTTCACCTCCAGTTTCACTGGTGCGTTATAGGTCTGTCCGTAGAACAATGGAGTGTCGCCGTATTGCTCGCGGTTGAGGTAGTACTTCAGCGAGAATACATTGTCAGGCGAGTTCTGATCCATTGGGGTGTCCGCATTGGAGCGAATTACTATCACCGCATAGCTCGCATAGCCAATCACCACCACAGTCACCATCATCGCTATCGTATTCAGCCAACGCGCAGGGATAACATCTTTCTTCACAAAGAGCACCACCAACATCGTCGCTATCAGCACAATGCCTATCACCGCACTTTCCTTAATGAATGGTACACCTGCCAACGCCATCGCCAATACGAAGGAGATAATCGTGCGAGTATTGATTTTCTCGTCTTTATCTATCACGCAGTAGCTCTCCCAGATAGCCCAAACGAGAGCCGCAGCCATCAAGATAAGGTAAATAGCCAAACCTGTATTGAATGGACAACCCAACCCATTAGTAAACAGCAACTCAAACCATCCTGCTATCGTTGGTACGCCGGGTATGATACCATACAATATCACTGCCAGTATAGCCACCGATATGCCAAACGCAGCGCATACGCCTTTCCATGAGAACTGATGACGGCGGAAGTAATATACCAACACAATAGCGGGTATGGTCAGCAGGTTCAAGAGGTGGGTACCGATACTCAGACCCATTAGATAAGCTATGAGAATCAGCCACTTATCCGACCCCTCCTCATCTGCTTGTTCGTCCCACTTCAGTATAAGCCAGAACACGACTGCCGTAAACAAGGACGACAGCGCATATACCTCACCTTCCACAGCTGAGAACCAGAAGGTATCCGAGAAGGTGTATGCCAACGAACCTACCAAGCCTGCGCCTAAGATAGCAATGCCCTGAGTAAGACTCATTGCCGCACGCCTCTCGCCTTTCGTCAGCGGGGTCCCCGAAAAATCTGCTGATTTTTGGGGTGCTCTATCGCCTAATCGCCCAATCGCCAACTTCCTACCCAACGCGGTGATGGTCCAGAACAGGAACAGTATGGTGAACGCCGAAGCCAATGCCGATACGGCATTCACGCACATCGCTACATGGGCAGTATCGCTCGCAAAGAGTGAGAAGAAGTGTCCCAATAGCATGAAGAATGGTGCTCCGGGTGGGTGACCTACATCTAACTTATGTGCACTTACGATAAACTCGCCACAGTCCCAAAATGAGGCTGTAGGCTCCATTGTTAATAGGTAGGTGGTTGCAGCGATGGCAAAAACCACCCAACCAAGTACCACATTCCATAGTTTAAAATTTTTCATCACAAAATTTATGTTCAATGCGGCTATGCCGCTGTTCAAGATAGTTCTATTTCATCCGAAATTGCGTACAAAATACAATCGGCGCGCAAAGGTACAAAAAAAAATGTATATATGCAAAAAAAAATGCAGATTGTTCCGCACTTTCTTTCAAATTTGCAAAAGGAGTTCGATATAAACTCAGAGGGTAAGAACTTGGCATACCTCTTTCAATGGTATCATCACAAAATCACGCTCCTGCATACGTGGATGTGGAAGAGTGAGCGTAGGAGAGTTGTAAGTTACAATTTTTGAGTATTCAATAGCTTGTAAAAGATCTATATCAATCACACGATCATGATAAATACCATTGACAGACTTATGTGTACGCCCCATGTCACGCTCTATTTGTTGCGTAATGAGGAGCAATTCTTCTGCAGAATAGTTTGTACGGTATGCTACTACAATATTCGCAAACTCGTTATCCGACTCAAAGCCCAAAGGTGCACTACGATAAATGGAGGAACAAGCCAACTGCTCCCCCACTCGATCGTTCAACAAACGCAAAGCTTCGCACAGATTATCCTCGCGATTGCCAAGATTAGTACCAATACCGAAAAAGATAGTCACTTTTTGTATAGGATATTATCAACTCATCTCCAACATGCGCTGGATAGGACGAATAGCATCTTTAGCGATAGCTTCATCTACTACAATCTCATTGCTTTCGTTGAGCAAACAATCATATAGGTTCTCAAGCGTACACATGCGCATGTATTCACATTCATTGCAAGACAATTTTGAATTGTCTTCTTCAGCAGGGACGGGAATAAAGTGTACCTCAGGGCAGGCCTTTTGCATCTCGTGGAGAATGCCGCTCTCGGTAGCTACAATGAATTGGTTATTGTCTACGGTCAATTGGCTATTGGATTGCTTAGCATAGTCAAGTAGCGCTTGCGTTGAACCAATGACATTGGCATGTTGCAAAATGGACTGTTTGCACTCAGGGTGAGCAAGAACTTTGGCATTAGGATATTGCTCTTTGAGTTGGAGCAATGCTTCCTCTGAGAAACGAGCATGCACATGGCAGCCGCCATTCCAGAGATCCATATTGCGACCTGTCATGCGGTTGATATAGCCGCCAAGGTTTTGGTCTGGACCAAAAAGAATAGGTTTTTCTTTAGGCAATTGCTTCACAATCTTCAGCGCATTGCTACTGGTCACCACCACATCGGTAAGCGCCTTAACCGCAGCGCTGGTATTAACATACGACACTACCATATGATCGGGGTGCGCCGCTTTCCATGCCGCAAGGTCTGTTGCCTTGCAACTATCTGCCAACGAGCAACCTGCCTCTGGCGCAGGGATAAGCACTTTCTTGTCAGGACAGAGTATCTTAGCCGTCTCTGCCATGAAGTGTACACCGCACATTACAATAATGTCTGCATCTGTCTTGGCTGCCACTTGTGCCAAAGCAAGGGAGTCGCCAACGAAGTGAGCTATGTCCTGAATCTCAGGGCGTTGGTAATAGTGCGCCATGATAATGGCGTTCTTCTCTTGGCACAAAGTACGTATTTGTTCTACAATATCCATTATTGTACTTTCTGACCTAATGTATTATAATATACTCCGTTATGTTCAATAACGAGTTGTCCATCGCGGAGCAGTTTATTGCCCTGCGGTTTCAATGGTTGCACCTCTTGGAGGTCCGTAGTAGGACCGCAATATGTGATATAATTAGTATAAACATATGAAGTTCCACCTTCCAAGTTAATAGTTACTTTAGCTATAGCAGGACCATTTGCATCGGTATTGTCCGTACTGCTAAAACGAATCTTTCCTTCGCCAGAAAGCGCAGTAGTTGGTTTCCATGTTTTATCTTTCAATGTACTATTCTCAGCATCAATAGTGGTTAACACCTGTCCATTGCACGTAATATCAATAATATTGTAAGAGGTACCACCATATGTACGCACATTGAGTGTCATAGATTGCAACTTACTCAAATTAACAACGGGTGATTCTATGTACGCATTTTTCTTTAATATCCAATACTTATTTGTATAGGAAGTTCCACTAATAGTCCATCCTGTTTCTTGATCTTTAGCAAAGATTAATGTCTCTGGAGCAGAAGAATCCGTTTCGGATAGGTGTGCAAATACTGCATTATAAACCACATCATGACTAACAGCAGGTGCATCTTTGACATCAGAGAAGAGGTCAATAGGCATGTCGTCTTGAGGAGTTGTGATTACCTCTTCGCTCCAACCTACGAACTGGTTGCTCTCCGTACAAGGTGATTTAGGGGCGGTAGGCAGTTTTGTTACCTTGCTACCAGCAGCGAGAGAAGTGGTAGGATTGCCTACGGTATATTCCTCGCCATTCACCTTCCAAGTCACTTGGCAAGCGGCATTACATGCACCATAAAGCTTCACAGTGATAGTTTCGGCACCTTCAGAAGCGATTTTTAAGATTCCACTATGTTGTCCTTCCTCTGTAGGCACGTAAGTCAGGATCAGATTATTTTGGGTAATTGAGTTGTTTGCTTCAGCGATACTGAGCGAAGAACGTGAACTCTCAAACATATCAGCATCCTCGCCCGAAATAGTCAAGGTGACATCGGCTGTCAAGTTCATACCTGTCACTTTGATACTATAAGAAGATTCCTCATCCACCAACACACTTGGGAAATTCACCGTAGTAACACTGACATTCAAAACAGGTGTACGAACCACATCCTCGCGGCTACCATCACTCTCACCAGGAATAAAATCTGGATCACTGGAGGACATCAATTCATCCAATATCATTGTTTCATTTTTCTTTTCTCCCCAAATATACTCAGCTAAATAGGGATAATCAATGAATGGGTTACGGTTTTTCTGATGTTTATATACCGCATTGTTACGATCTATCTCTTTTTGAGATACAGGGTCTTGGCGATGCCATTTGAGGAAAAGATTTACAGCATAAGTAGTTAAGCCAGTTGTGCTATTAGAATAGGTGAATACAACTTTGCCATTTTCACTTTTATTGAAACTTTTATCCAAATAACGCGCTACCATATAGAAATATGTACGCGCAAAATCTCCTTTATATTGATCTACTGGCTCAAACACTTTGCCTGAATACCCCGAAAAGTTACTGCTACCTATATAGCCTAATGCCTTGGAATTGTTATCTATATATGAGCGACTAGACGTTTCACCGTAAGGCAGATTACCACGGAAATTATTCACACGCGCATCGGTAGGATATACATGAAAAAGGTCGCTCTTCATTGGTGAAGATTCGCCAAACCACGATTGAGGCACAGAGTGTTCCTTATTCCATACATCGCAAATACGACTTTGCGAACTACCATCATCGTTGATTGTGAATTTGCACGTAGAATACATATCCCATATATATCCATCTGCTGTTAAATCGGTATCATCATAATAATTCTTTAAACTGCTATACGACAATGTTGTATGCCCATCAATACAACCATGCAAAGCAGAGAGCAAGGCAGTACTTTTCTTGTTATTTGCCGCTGTGTAGTATCCTGAAGGAATAGCAGCATACATGGTTACGCTCGTTAGAAGAACCACAGATAGAATGAAAGTGAAAAATCGTTTCATATTGATTGTTTTTTAGTTTACCAATAATAGTTTTGCACATTAGGCTGCAAAGGTACACATTTTTTCGCAAGTGAACAAATATTTTTAGAAAAATCAGCAAAAAACTTGACACAGACACAAAAAGAAAAAGCCCTCGCAGGTTGCAAAGGCTTCTCTATTCATTCCTATTATCATTATCGTCCTAAATGGCGCTCTACCGTAGCTACTTCCTGACGAAGCACTGCATCATATGTCAACTGAGCCTCCATTGTACTAAGCGAATGTGCCACAGTAGCATGATCACGATGTACGCATTTTCCTATTTCAGACAAAGAACTATCTGTATATTTTTTCACCAAATACATCACTATATTACGGGCTTTTACAGCTTCACGTTGGCGTGTGCGTGCAGTAATTACCGTTTCTGAAATCTTCAGACATTGACATACTGCCGAAACAATATCCGATGACAAATACGTTTTAGGATGGAGTTGCACCAAGCGCCCTACTACTTTTTCCGCCAACGCCATATCTATCGAGCTATCAGTGAGCGTAGAATAAGCCAACAAACTTGCTAATACACCTTCTAAATCGCGTACATTCTCCGAAACATTAGATGCTATATATTCCACGATATTTTCATCCAACTTGATACCATCACGCTTGATATGATATTGCAAAATATCTCTACGTAGAGGATAGTCAGGACGAGTAATTTCAGCTGCCAATCCCCACTTGAAACGCGACAACAACCGGTCTTGGATACCATGCAACTCCATCGGACTGCGGTCAGATGTCAATATCAATTGTTTGTGACTCTGCTGCAAATAGTTGAATATTTGGAAGAAAGTATCTTGTGTACCTTTTAATTCTGCAAAATACTGTATATCATCCACTATCAGCACATCTACCGATTGATAGAACATTAAGAAGTCTGGCACCTGATTGCGACTTACAGCATCTTGAAACTGCAACTTAAACGTATTAGCAGCCACATACAATACTCGTGCATTCGGATTCAAACGGCACACTTCATTACCAATGGCATATGCCAAGTGCGTTTTACCAACTCCACTACCGCCAAACAAGAACAGAGGATTAAAAATAGTCTTACCTGGATTCTTTGCTATCTCTATCGCAGCAGCACGAGCCAACTTATTGGGTTCACCTTTGATAAAATTGTCAAAAGTATATTGCTCATTCAACTGACTATCCCACGTATTCTGACTTTCTTGCGCTGGAGTATATACTTCCCTTCTTGTACCAGAAACTGGTTCACGCAATGGCTCGCTGGGTACATCAATACTACTACCAGCCAACATAATACGATATTCCAATTGAATGGATGGTCCAAACACCTTTCTCAACACGCGCGAGAGCAAATCTAAATAATTTTCCTCAATATACTCCACGATGAATTGACTCTTCACCTGCAATACCAACACATTGTTGTCATACTGCAACGCACACACAGGCGCAAACCAAGTCTGGTATGCACTCTGCGAGAGATTGTCGCGCAGAATCTGCTGGCATTCAGCCCACAATATGTTGAAATTTTGCTTCATGGAGTATTATAAATAGCGTACAAAAAGGGGCAAAAAAAATCGACTCCTTTTCGAAATCGAGTGCAAAGGTACTACATTTTTTTCAATTGAACAAATGACTAATATTTTGGAGAATTTGTTTTTTTTCTATTACACAAGAATTCAGTCACTTAACCACACACTATTGATTTTCTTCACCTTACAGACGTTTTCAACACATAACCTATTGAAACTCATAACTCAAACACCTATTTGTTCCACATATATATGTTTCACAAAAAATCCCTAACTATGTGAATGTTACATAATTAGGGACTTTTTAACGTTTTTGCAAAATTAGACGTTCAAAAAACTCCTATTTCTTCGGTAATTTCTTTTGAATAAATGGACGCGCTTTTATTGACATCAAAATCGTATCCATATTCAGCACTGCACTATCTATATTTTGCAACGCAACATTCAGGTTTTTGTGTAGCGTATTATCATTAAGAAGCAGACCTAACGTACCTGTCGTAGAGCTTAACGCACTATTAATCACATTGATTGTAGTATCCAGCGAAAGAATCGTATGTTGAATACCAGCTGCTTGTACATCAGCGACGATATCTTGTATTCCCATAAGGGTAGAATCTACTTGGGTAATCAATATTGGCAATTGGCTATGTGTAAAACTTCGTATATCACTTCCACTGTGAGCCAAATCACTTGTCAAACGCTCCACATTGTGCAAAGCAGCATGCAGACTTCCGCTATCTACTTCATTATTCAACGATGCCAACAAACTATTAGCTTCTATCAACAAACTATCCAACTGAGCGAGCAAGCCTGTTTGCAGATTATCTATCAGACCTGGCACAATCTGCGTATGCAATGTGTCACCATGCTGATATGGCATAGCACGATTGGCAAGAGCAGGCAACTGCAATTCTATTGCACTACCACCCAACAGACCATCTGACACCAACGCCATCTGCGTACCACGAGGCAATTCAATAGACTTGTCTATAGACACATCAACGGTAAAGGCAGGAGACTGCGTAAAATCATACCGAACACTCTCCACCAAACCAACCTTATATCCCTTGATATATACAGGTGCTTGTTCGGTCAGACCATTGGCACGATCAAACTGACCAACATACACTTTTGTAGGTGAAAAAATGTTAATTCCCTTGAGGAAATTAAATCCAAAATACAAGATGACCATGCACACAATGGCGAGGACACCCACTTTTAATTCTCTTGAGTATTTCATCGCTTATAATATTTTTCAAATGCATCAAAGATGCCGTTAACTATTCCTTTCTTACCTTCCGTGCTTGCCAGCCACTTTTCCTCTGCGGCATTGCTGATAAATCCCATCTCAACTAATACACTCGGACATGCAGACTTAAGCAGCACCCAAAAAGCAGCCTGACGCACTCCACGATTAGCTCGTTGCAACGTGCCCACAAACTGTTCTTGAACCAATTCTGCAAATACCAGACTATTATCCATATACTGGTTTTGCATCAGTTCAAATAGAATATAACTCTCTACCGAATTAGGATCAAATCCCTGATATACAGTCTGATCTTCTTCCAACTTCATCACTGCATTCTCGCGCATAGCCACATCCAAGTTATCCTCCATACGTTCGGTACCTAAAATAAAAGTCTCTGCACCACACGCATTTCTATTTTCAGCCGCATTTGTGTGAATACTAATAAACAAATCAGCATGATTCTTATTTGCTATGTCAGCACGCTGTTGGAGAGGTAAAAATACGTCCGTCTCGCGCGTTAGCACCACTTTCACATTGGGATACTGTGCTGAAATCTTACTCCCCAGTTGCTTGGCAACAGCAAGATTCAAATCCTTTTCTTTCACTCCCATTTTTCCTATCGCTCCAGCGTCATGTCCGCCATGACCCGCATCAATCACCACCGTGAATGACATCAAGGGAAACGCCAATAACGACAGCAGGCAGCACCTGCATGTTTTCATCCATTTACGTGTTTGCATATCTATTTTCAAGCATTTATGTACAAAAGTCGTGCAAAGTTATTACTTTTTTTGCAAATATGCAAGCATTTGCCACAATCTCGTACCTTTTAAGTGAAATACAAAAAAAATAACTTACTATTTGCATATATCAAAAAAAATGCGTACCTTTGCAAATTATTTCGCAAAAACGCGTGCGCGAGCAAAATTTCGAAAAAAACAAACCACACTATACGTTTATGAAAAAAAGCATTTTTATTATCTTATTTGGAATACTAGCATCATTTGTACATGCACAACTTCCTAATGTTCGTCTGCAAGACATCAACGGCAACACTGTTCAAACAGGTGAAATCAGCAACGATGGTAATCCGATTATCATCTCTTTTTGGGCTACATGGTGCAAACCATGCCTGCGCGAACTCAAGGCTATCCATGAGGTTTATCCTGATTGGCAAGACGAAACTGGCGTCAAGATGATTATTGTCAGCATTGACCAAGCGCAAGATGCCAACCGCGTTAAGCCACTCGTGGACGGTTTTGGTTGGGAGTACGATGTATTGCTCGACCCTAATAGCGACTTCAAACGTGCTATGAACGTGCAAAACGTACCTCACGTGTTCGTTCTTGACGGCAAGGGTAAGATTGTTTATAACCATGCTGGCTATACTGACGGTGGCGAGCAAGACATCTACGAGGCATTGCAGTAATCCGACTTTTCACTCACTGTTTACGGGTTTTTTACGGGTTTTTGACGGGTTTGTATAATTGTGTCCGACATCCGTGCAACACTAAATTGCAGCAGCGACTACATTTTTAAACAGACAAATGAAAATCAAACACATTATATTGTTTATATTTCTCCCCACCCTTTTGTGGGCAAACGATACCGTCTATGTCGTAGGTGGTGTTCAGCACGAAGGACTTATCCCTACAATTGATATAGGACGCCCTCTGCCCGAGTGGGCTAAAATGCACTATCTAAGCAACTCCTATCTGGATCTTGGCGTGCGTTGGGATCATCAATCGGATAACGGGGATCGGGTATCAGGTATCGGCTTTCAAGGATTAGAACTCATCACGCGTGCCGAACTCACCGAGTGGCCTATGCTCGGCTATGATCCCGATTTTGGCGGATATGGTCTCAGCCATTTGCATGTGGGTGCCAACTTCAGTTGGGGCAAGATTACAGTAGGTGACGTCTATGGTCAGTTTGGTAGTGGTATAGTGCTCCGTTTGTACGAAGATCGAGCTCTGGGAGTGGACAATGCGCTTCGCGGAGGAAAGGTAGAAATTAACCCCTACAAAGGTATTTACTTCACCGCTTTGGGCGGTAAGCAACGCCGTTATTGGAACTGCTACGACGATGGTGCATGGGGCTGGAACTACAAGCAAGATGCGGTACTGGGAGTGAATCTCGAATTGGGCATTCATGAGTGGTCAAAAACATTACAGGATGCTGGTGCCAACCTCACTATCGGCGGAAGCTATGTGAGCAAATACCAACAGGAAGATACAATCATTTTTAACACGGTTATCCAACCCGAAGGCAAATACGACTACTATTATAACTTACCTGCGTGGGTGGGTGCAGGTAGCGTGCGCGCTCAACTGCAAATGAAAGGTTGGAACGCCTTGGTGGAATATGCCTACAAAGCCAACGACCCTACCATCCTCAACGACTATAGTTACAAGCATGGTGAAGCATTGCTTCTCTCACTGAGTTACTCTAAAAAGGGTATGGCCATCATGGCACAAGCCAAACGCTCCAGCAATATGTCTTTCCGTTCGGATCGTGCCAGCAACAACATGGCTGGTACCATCAACCATATGCCACCGTTCGCTACCCAGCATACTTATATGCTGTCAGCACTCTATCCATATGGCACCCACAAGACGGCTGACGAATGGGCGTTCCAAGGCGAGATTCGCTATACATGGAAGCGCGGTACTGCTATGGGCGGAAAATACGGCACAACCCTCAAACTCAATGCTTCGCATATTCGTGGAACAAAAGACACTTGGTTTGGCATGAGCGAGACACCTTATTATACCGATGTCAATCTCGAACTCAACAAGAAAATCAATAAGCAGTGGTATATCGGTGCTATGGCTATGTACCAGACCTACAACAAGCAAGTGGTAGAAGGTCATGGTGACTTGATTCGTTCAGGTATTGGTGTCATAGAAGCCAAATATGCAACCTCCAAGAATGTGCAGATGCGTGCCGAACTGCAATACCTCTACACCCAGCAAGACGAAGGGCAATGGGTAGCAGCATTGTACGAAATCAGTTTATGGCGTCAGTTGGTATTATCTGGACAGTGGATGTACAACATCGGCTATGCACACGAAGCGACCAACGAGCACTACTATACTGTAGCAGCCACCTATACACATGGTTCACACCGCGTAATGGCAGGCTATACTAAAACGCGTGAAGGATTCAACTGCTCAGGAGGCGTATGCCGCTATGTTCCAAAACAAGAGGGTATATCGCTCACCTATAATTTCACATGGTAAGGTAATTAGTTAGAATTTATGAAATCGAATATACAAATAAGTTTTTGTTCTTTGCTCTTGCTTCTTGGCTCGCTGCTGACATCTTGCGAAGTAATACCCGCAGGTCAACGCGAAGAAGTAATCTTCACACCCACCGACCCAAGTGCAGTCAAACGAACATCGCTGCTCATCGAATATTCAGGTTGGCAATGTGTCAATTGCCCTACAGCCGCAGAGGAGGCTCATCGCCTGAAAGAATTGTATGGTGAAAATCTAGTAGTGGTGGTCATGCACCCTGAGAGCAATCCAAATACCCGCCACAATAACAAACCAGCACTCAACTACACCTGTCCAGAGGCAGATAGCGTCTATCTCATGATGGGAGGTACCAATACGACCCCATTCCCAACGGGTAACATCAATATGGTCAAGGATGCTACCAAAGGCTATTTCCAAGACTATGCTCAGTGGGCTACGCTGGTTAGTCAAGCATACGAAAATCCCAAACCGATACTTCTATCACAAGAGGTAACAGGAACTGCAGATAGCAAGGATATAAACATTGCGGTAGATATCACCAACCTTGATACTAAAGCTATCGAAGCTACCCTACAAGTATGGCTAACAGAAGACTCTGTGATGGGCAGTCAAAAGAAACCCGAAGGTACCGATAAGAATTATGCGCACAACCACCTGATGCGTGCTTCTATCACACCGATTTGGGGTGATGTCGTACCTATTGAAGCACATATGACGCAACAAGTAGTGTACGAATATACCCTACCCGATAAGGTCGTAAAAGAAAACTGCAATATCGTGGCTATCGTTAGCGTAAACGGCGAAGTGGTACAGGCCAAAGAAACAAGAATCATCATAGAGTAAAGAAAATCACATAGAAAACAATATAATAAATAGATAAGAGAATGAAAAAGATTTTTACTACATTTTTTGTGCTGTTGGCAGCATTGAGTTTGCAAGCAGCATTGCATTTGAACTACGAGAAATGGGAAGGTGATGAGAAAGTGGTTACAGAAGTTACCCAAAACACCACCATCATCGTAACCGAGTACGAGTGGGACGAGGACCTTGAAGAAGCCCTCATGGAGGTAAAAGGTCAGTTGTACTCAGATGAGACAGAGAACATCACCGTAACAATCACCCGCCAAAGCACAGGCATTATCGACCAATTGTGCGCAGCAGGTAACTGCGTGCCTGGCAATGGCGAATTGAACCAAGTATGTGAGTTCACGGTAGGTACTGCCGCTTTCCAACGGAGTTGGTATACCCACTACACGCCTATGGAAGCAGGCGAAGAGGTTATCAGCTACGAGTTCAACGATGGTGTAAACCCTACCATTACATTGACCATCAACTACAGTTACAAAACTACGGCTATTGATAATGTGGTTGCGCCACAATACAACGGCAAAATCTACAACCTACTCGGTCAAAAGATGTCAGCTAACGAACTCAGCGAATTGCCAAAGGGTATCTATATCACCAATGGTAAGAAATATATCAAACAATAATATTAACTGTCTAATTTTTAAGGTATGAAAAAAATCTTTACAGTATTGGTGTTGCTTTGCGTAACACTCGTAGCATCAGCACAAGAGGTGCCAAGTTCTTTCCCTCGTAAGTACCTCATCGAGCACTTTACTGGCGATCAATGTGGCTATTGCCCATATGGTATGTATAGTATTGTGGATTATACCACAGATCTCACAACCACTCCATGTATTTGGGTAAGCCACCACTATGGTTTTAACACCGATGAGTACACCATCTCAGAGAGTGCTAAGATCGCCTCTGCTAGCGGTGTAAATGGTGCACCAAATATGGCTATGAACCGCACCAAAGTAATGGGTAGCACAATTGCTTTCCACCCTGGCTATTTGACAGAAGATGGTATGCCAGAAACTATCGCCAGCAAATGCGAAACCACAGCAGAGGCATCTGTAGTAATAGAGCACACCTACAACGCAGAGACACGCGAACTCAATGTAACCGTTAGCGGACAAGTAGCTAACACCGAGGTGACAGAGTACTTGCTAACTGTACTCATCAAGGAGAATGGTTTGATTGGCAAGCAAGCGGACTACTACTGGTCTTGGAAAACGGCTGGTTACAAAGAGTTTATGCACCCATGCGTAGTGCGTGATTTACTCACTGTTAGTCAATTGGGCGATACTGTGAAAGTAGAGAACCAAGCATATAGCATGACATTCACCTATGCTGTTTCTGATCAATGGGTAGCAGAGAACTGCTTTGTAGTAGCCTATATCACTCCATTGAATAAGAAGCCAGTTATCAATGCAGAAGAGACTCCATTGGTGGCTAGTACGACAGGTGGTGCTGAATATAAACCATTTGGTATCACCGAAAATAAAGAACCAACCAATGCTACCAAACTCAAGTTTGATGCGCTTGAGCTCAAGAAGGTGGCAGACGACAAGTTGGCAATCGAATTGGTGGCTAAATCTTCTACTCGTTCTGACTACTATGGACCAGTAAAACTCGTTGCTTATCTTGAATTCAACACAACTGAAAGTGTTCTTCCAACTGACACTTTGGCATTTGTAGAAGGTAATGAACTCAATACTTTCTCTGCTGGTACGGTAGATCTTGTTAACCAAAGCTTTTCTGGATCACACCTGGCATACTACTTGGCATCTGATATGGAGCAATTGTGCCATATTTGGCGAATCAATAGTGGAAAATTCTTGGTGGACAATAAGGGCGGCTTCCTCACATCAGGTAATTTGTACAACGGCAAATACTTTAGCATCACTTGCACCTTGCCAGAAACTACAGATACAGAGAATATTGTATTCGATCAAGCACATGTAGAGAAACTCATGCGCGAAGGACAATTCATCATCCGCATTGATGGCGTAGAGTACGATATTCAAGGTCGTGTGATTAGCAAGTAATGAAAATAAAATTGATTATACTACTGCTATTAGCAGGTGTGAAAATGTCGGCGGAAACGCCGACATTTTTTCCACGTAAGTTCCTCTTGGAGCATTTTACGAGTGCCAATTGCAACCAGTGTCCAATGGGCATGAAATATATCGTGGAGTATTTGGAGAAGCAGACAACTCCCTATATTTGGGTGAGCCATCATGCGGTATATGGCACGGATGAATATACGATCCCAGCGAGTAATGCTATCGCCATGAACTATTTGGGTATGAATAGTGTACCCAGCGTAGTGTTTAATCGCAGCAAGCAAGATGGGTTGCTGGTCATAGGAGCATGGAATATTGAGAACCTGGTAGTAAAAGATGATACTCTGGCAGAAGCGTCAGTGGTGATTGATCATCAGTTTGATGCAGCAACTCGCCGCTTAAACATTACAGTCAGCGGTCAGGTAGCGAACATAGATAGGAAAGAGTATCTGCTCACAATACTGATTAAAGAAAATCGGTTGGTAGGAAAACAAGAAGATGCCTATTGCTCGTGGAAAGGTGCCAAGTGGCAAGAGTATATGCACCCTCGTGTGGTGCGCGACTTGGTAACCGCTACTTTAGGTGACACAGTCAAGGTGGAGAATCTGGCATATCACTATTCGACCAGTTATATCCTTGATAAGGAATGGGTTGCAGAGAACTGCTGTGTGGTGGCGTATTTGACTCCGCTGGAGAAAAGCCCAATAATTAACGCTGAACAAGCTCCGTTAGTAGTTGGTACTGAGGGCGGTGAGCAGTATGGACCATATGGTATCACCGAGGGCAAAGGTCCTAATACAAGTATCAGCTTTGATAGCGTACGCGTGACGCAATTAGGCAATGGTCAATTGGAGATGATGTTGACCTCCTCTAAGACGATTAAGACCAGTTATTTCGGTATTTGCAAGCAGGTGGGGTATGTGTATGTGAATACGACGGATAGTGTGTTGCAACCAGGTGTATATCCGATATCCGATACCCAATACCCGATATCCGCCCCAGAAGGTACTATCACAGCAGGCTATCGTGTGGACGAAGAAGAGCGATTGGGGGGATCGAGATTGCTGTATGCAGTGTCAGCCGACTTGAAAAATGGTATTATTACGCCTATACATCAATGGCGTATGTCTTCGGGGGAGATGACAATAGATGCTAATGGCAATATCTTGCTGAACTTTACGACCTATAATGGAACGAGTGTGACTGCCACCGCGGTGTATGATTTCTCGCCTGCGGCGACGGGAGTGGAGGATGTTGAGGGGCTCAGGAGTTCAGAGGTTCAGAAGGTGTTAAGAGATGGGCAATTGCTCATTGAGCATAAAGGACAGTGGTACAGTGTTTTGGGTTATAGGCTATAGTCTAAAGGTTAAAGGCAAAATAAAAAAATGGGCTTCCTTATGTGAGGGAGCCCATTTTTGATTATCTTAATTCTAAATTCTTAATTCAAAATTATTTAACGAGTGCACCAGTAGCATTGTAGGTTTTGCCATTACGGTTGATGAGAAGTTGGCCATTGATGAGGCGCTTGCTGATATTGGTGCTATCAACTTTGATGTCCTCTACAGCTGTTGAAGCAGCGTTGTAGTGGAGTTTGATAGACATATCATAGGAGTTGAGTGCATCTACCTCTACCTTCATCTTGCCATCTACTTTCTCAATGGTTACAGTACCATCTACCATGCACCACAAGTTCAATGGGTCCAAGTTGCCTTCTGCATCTACAAAGCAAACATACGAAGGAAGTGGACCATCAGGTGCAACACCAGAGCAAGCTAATGTGGTACCTGATTGCCATGAAGCATTGACAGGATAAACACCAGCAGGGAGAACGATATCAGGATCAGCCTCTACATCATAGTCCACAATGAAATAGAAATCTGCAGCTATAGTCGCATCGGCATCCACCATGAACAATTCGATGATGCGATATTCCTCTGGTCTCCAGTCTGTTACTTTGACGTATGAATCATGTCCAAAGGTAAAGTCAACAGCCTCATCTTCTTTATCAAATGGAATACGCTCGCGGGTATATTTGGTTATGAAGGTGAGGTCGTATTGTACGGCGTTGTCGCAAATGAATGAAGCAACAGCTGTCACAATACCGTTTTCAACTTTCACGGTCATGGTACCCTTTTGTACGGAGTATTCATCGTATGCTCGGGTTGCAGTGTTCAAAACTTTGACCCAAGTGTCTGTTGGATAGAAGTCGGTGTGGTCGAATTTACCATCGTTGTAGAAGGTACCCTCAATGCTCTTATTGGTAATGCGCTCCACATTCACTTTTGCCATCAAGTTACCATCGTCGCTCATAGCATCTAGGATAAAGATACCAGATGAAGATACGGCATTGGTGAGCAATACAGCCTCTTCGTTCTCAAGTCCGTTGAAGGTGTAAGTAACAGTCTCCATAGGAGTTGGGATGGTGTAGAACATAGAGATCTCGTATTGGATAGAGTCGAAGCCGAGGATAGAGGCTGTGAGGTAGGTTGTGTCATTCTTTTGCCAGATCTTACCGCCAAACTCAGCAGGTTTAACAGGTGAGTCAAAGACTTCGCCGTTGTCATTGATGTGGTGAATGAGGAAGGTTTGCTCAGCAAACATGTTGGACATGTCGAACTCGCCGCCCATCACTTGGTCGATGTAGAGGATGTCGAATGAAACAGAGTATTCGCCATCGAAGTTTGCGATTTGCAACTCTTTCAAACCAAGTGGATCTATATAGTACATGGTCTTTGAGATATTCTTGAAGTCAAGCACCTTGGTCTCTTTTACCGCAGGTACGCCATAAGAGAGGTGCATGATGTAGTATTGGTAGTCAGTACCCAACATGCGGATTTCTACTTGGTAGCCTTGTAGTTTGTTGCCAGTGATTTTTAGGTTGCAAATGATAGACTCAATTTTTCGTCCTGTTTTGAGTTCGGTTAAATATACGTAGGAAGAGCCAGTAGGATACTCAGCTGGAGTGGTGATTCTAGAGGCATTGTATGCGGCATTGATCTCGTATTCGGCTGTGCTAGCATCCACGAGAATGGTTTGGTCGGTCATACCATAGGCATCGTTGATGATGGTGTTGGTAGAGGTAATCTCGATAGTATCTTTAGCTTGTACAGGTGCTTCCATAGCGATGTTGTAGAAGCAAGTGTCGGTGGTCAATGTCTCAAACATAAAGATATAAGTCAAACCACCATAGATATTCTCCGCTCCGTAGATAACACCCTCGAGGTCCATAATGCCTTTCTCTTTGCCGTTATGAACGATCTTGCTATTCTCGTCATCCAACAGTTTGTGTGTATAATAGCCATCGATACCTGTCTCCGTGAAGAAAGTCAAGTCCACTGCTATATCGTTGTCTTTACCCTTGATGCTCCAGCGGTCCTCTTCTGGTGTGATAGAGCAGTTGTAGAGCGCAACGTCCATCTTAGATTTTGCATTGATGACCTTGTGCTCAGCGTGAATCTTGAAGTAGCCATACTCAGGGCCACCAATACCACAGGTAGCCAATACGACTGCGTCCACCGTGTATTTGATGAGGTTTTCGCTGACTTTATCTTCTTGAATAGTCAATTCGCAAGTCTTGTAATAGTGCGTATCGCCATTTGCCTCTGGGAACATACACCATGAGAACCATTCCTCAAGGTCTTTCTCCGTGTATGTACCAGCCAATGTTTCAGGCTTAGCGTTGTTGATGATGTCGAAGTTGAATTGATAACGTTCGTTACGCAATACAAAATACCACTCTGCTGGAGTGATTACGGTTTGGTTATTACGACCAATCACTGTGTCTGCAGGAGTGAAGTAAGGGTCTTCGTAGAAAGAGTTGAAATACACTTCAGTAGTGTCGAGACCCGTAAGCGCAGCAGGAGCTTTAGCTGCTGCATAAGTAGTAGCAGTCCAAGTAGCAGGTTTGTCGGCTACGAGTTTTGCTTGTTGGCGAGTAGGTTGGTGCTTGGATTGCAGGGTGTTGCTCAAGTGCTCTTTAGCCATGAGGGTTTTCAAGGCTTGTGGCTTGCTATTCAGCGTGGATTGCGCAAAGGCAACCAAAGACAAACATGCCACGAGGATGAGAGTAAAAATCTTTTTCATACGTCCAATTTAATTAATGATTATTTATTTGTTATTTAATTACAGAGCCTTGTATGTCATACTCCCTATTATCCTGCTGGATGATGAGTTGACCATTTCTAATATACTTAGTCGCAGGTCGAGACACAATAGCATCATTCAGACCTGCAGATGTAGAAGCTTCGTAGATGATATACACTGATACATCGTAGGAGTTAACGGCATTTACTTCGAAGTAGAGTTTGCCATTCTTCTTCGAAACACTCACAGTACCCTTGACCCATATTTGCCATTTCCTTGCACCTCTTTATCGCTAATGGTTAGAAAGATATCCTCCTGCGTCTGCGCGCAGAGATTATTGCCCATTACGAGAGCTAACAGCAAGGAGAATACAAAGCAGATCTTATTCATAATACATTTTTCTACAGCATATTCGCCTGCAAAGTTACAACAAAAAATCCGAATATGCAAATAAAGTATGTACTATATAAAAAAAAGTAGATTTTATCTATCACGACCGAAGCTTTACACATCTTTGAATTGGCTAAAAACTACAATTTTTATATAGTGCTCTATTTTTTTAAAAAAAAGATTTGCATATATAAAAAAAAGGTTGTATCTTTGCAGAAGATTTCAATTCAAGAATATTTGAACTTAAACACTATATGACACGACACGAACAACTGATTGAGGCACTACAACATCATTTTGGTTTCGACTCTTTCAAAGGAAACCAAGAGGCCATTATCAACAATCTCATGGACGGCAAGGACACATTCGTACTGATGCCTACTGGCGGAGGTAAGAGTCTTTGCTACCAATTGCCATCACTATTGATGGATGGAGTAGCTATTATCATCTCTCCATTGATTGCACTGATGAAAAACCAAGTGGATGCAATGCGCAGTTTCTCCGAAGAAGATGGCATAGCACACTTTTTGAATTCATCATTATCTCGTCCAGAGATACACGCCGTAAAAGAAGATATTCTGTCTGGTAAGACAAAACTATTATACGTAGCTCCAGAATCGCTGACAAAAGACGAGAATGTGGACTTCCTAAGAGAAGTGAAAATCTCATTCTATGCTGTAGATGAGGCACACTGTATCTCTGAATGGGGTCATGATTTCCGTCCTGAATATCGTCGGATTCACCCTATCGTCGAACGTATAGGTAAGGCTCCTATCATAGCCTTAACAGCAACTGCAACCCCAAAAGTGCAGCACGATATACAAAAAAACTTAGATATGCTGCATGCCACAGTGTTCAAATCATCCTTTAACCGCCCTAACCTATACTACGAAGTACGCGAGAAAACCGATGATGTGGACAAAGATATCGTGAAATATATCCGTACTATGAGCGGCAAATCAGGTATCATCTATTGCTTAAGCCGCAAAACTGTCGAAGAGTTGGCAGCAACATTGAGCGTAAACAATATCCCTGCATTGCCCTACCATGCGGGTATGGATGCGGCTACACGTAGCGCCAATCAAGATGCATTCTTGATGGAAAAAGTGCAAGTAATTGTAGCTACCATTGCTTTTGGTATGGGTATTGACAAGCCTGACGTACGCTTTGTGATACACTATGATATCCCAAAATCATTAGAGGGATATTATCAAGAAACTGGACGTGCAGGTCGCGACGGAGGCGAGGGACAATGTATTTGCTTCTATTCTCCCAAAGATATTGAGCGATTGCGCAAATTCCAACAAGGCAAACCTGTAGCAGAACAAGAGATTAGCAACTTGCTACTCTTTGAAACGCAATCCTATGCCGAATCGCCAATATGCCGCAGAAAATTATTACTCAATTATTTTGGCGAAGAATACACACAAGAGAAATGTGGCAGTTGCGACAATTGCCGCAAGACCTACCGCATGATGGATGCTACCGAGTTACTCGGTCTGATATTGGAAACGATTCATCAACTCAACGAGAAATTCCGCTCACGACACGTAGTGGATATCATACGAGGCAATGAGACATCAACCGTTATCTCCTACAAGCACAATGAATTGGAAAACTTCGGTTCTGGAGAAGATGAGGACGAGGCTGTATTGCACGCTATCATTCGTCAAGCCTTGCTAAAAGGATACATCAAAAAAGACATCGAATCTTACGGCGACCTAAAACTGACAGCTGACGGCAAGAAGTTTATGAAACGCCCTACCAAGTTTGAAGTACCTATCGAAGTGCACAACGATGAAGACGGTGCAGATATTGATGGTAGCATGGGTGCTTGTGCCGCAGCAGATGATGTGCTATTCTCCATATTAAAAGACCTGCGCAAGAAACTGAGCAAGAAAATGAATGTGCCACCATTCGTTATATTCCAAGATGGTAGTCTCGAAGCGATGGCAACCTCATATCCTATCACCTTAGAAGAATTGCAAAATATCCCAGGTGTAGGCGCAGGTAAAGCAAAACGATATGGTAACGAATTTATACAACTCATCAAAGACTACGTAGAAGAAAACGATATTATTCGTCCAGAAGACCTGCGTGTGCGTACCGTAGCTAAGAACTCGGCAAGAAAGATTGCTATCATCCAAGCCATTGACCGCCGCGTAGCATTGGACGACTTGGCAGAGCGATTAGGCATGTCAATGGAAGAAATGTTGGAAGAGATTGAGGCTATCGTATATTCTGGCACCAAACTGAATATCAAATACTTTATCGAAGAAGTAGTGGATCCTGATGAGGAGTATGATATATATGACTACTTCCGTCACGCCGAGAATGATAGCATCCGTCTTGCCATGGAAGAGCTAGGCGAGGACGACTACGATGAGATCAATGTGCGACTAGTAAGAATTAAGTTCCATAGCGAGTTGGGTAATTAGTTTAGAGTTTAGTGAGAAAAGGCGAAATAGATATTATCACATTGGGTTGCTCGAAGAACCTGGTAGATGCAGAGCGATTGATGCGTCAATTGGAATTGGCTGGTTATCGCTGTGTACATGATTCTGCAATGCCCAAAGGTGAAATCGCTATCATCAACACCTGCGGATTTATCGGCGACGCTAAAGAAGAAAGTATCAATATGATTCTGCAATTTGCAGAACGCAAAGCCAAAGGCAAACTGCGCAAACTATACGTAATGGGTTGTCTTTCGCAACGCTACGCCAAAGAGTTGCCCACTGAGATTCCTGAGGTAGATGGATGGTTTGGGAAGTTTGATTATATGGGCATTGTGAAAGCATGCGTGAACGCACAGTTTAGTGAACACCCTGCGGAATACAGTTTACAGTTTAAAGGCAAGGAGTATGAGCGGACACTCACGACACCAACGCACTATGCGTATTTGAAGATTGCTGAAGGATGTAACAGATACTGCTCATATTGCGCTATTCCACTGATTACAGGAAAATTTACATCTCGCCCTATGGAGGAGATTCTATCAGAAGTAAAATGGTTGGTGAGCGAGGGCGTGAAGGAACTAAACGTGATTGCACAAGATTTATCCAGCTATGGATTAGACCTTTACGGCGAACATCGCTTGGCACAATTGGTAGATGAGATGGCACAAATTGATGGTGTAGAGTGGATAAGGCTACATTATACCTACCCTACAGATTTCCCATACGACCTACTACCAGTAATGGCAAAGCATCAGAATGTGTGCAAATATATGGACATTGCGCTGCAACATTGCTCCGATAATATGCTCAAACTGATGCACCGACACATTACTCGTGAGGAGCAAGATGCTGTAATAGCGCGTATTCGTAAAGAAGTGCCTGGAATATGTATTCGCACTACCCTATTAGTGGGACACCCAGGCGAAACAGAAGAAGACTTCAACGAACTTTGCGAGTGGGTAAAAACGATGAAATTTGACCGCTTGGGCGCATTCGCGTACAGCGAAGAAGAAGGTACGTTTGCAGCCAAGCACTACAAAGATGATATTCCACAAGAGGAAAAAGAGCGTCGCGTGGATACTATCATGGCAATACAACAAGCTATTTCGGCGGAATTGCTAAGCCAAATGATTGGTACTATACAACGCGTAGTAATTGATAGAGAGGAAAAGGAATACTATGTAGGACGCACACAGTACGACTCGCCAGAGGTGGACTGTGAAGTGTTGATAGCAAAATCGGATATCGACAATCAGGTGTCTGAGATTGGGGAATTGAAAATAGGAGAATATTATACTGTAACCATCATAAAATCAGAGGACTTTGACCTCTATGCAAGATTATGAAAACCAAAGATTTAATCCAGCACATTGCAGCATCCACCTCCATGACTAAGACACATACGGAGGACATGTTGAATGCCACCGTAGCTGTGCTGCAAAAAGAATTATTGGCTGGTAAAAGCGTACAACTACACAACTTTGGTCTGCTGGAGATGCAACGAAAAAGCGCACGCGTAGTAGTACATCCTAAAACCAGAGAACGTACCGAAATACCCGAGAAAATGCAACTGACATTCAAGCCTACTCAGGCAGTAAAAGACCAATTCTACAGAAATAACAAGGAGGACTAAACATGACTAACGAGAAATTCACATGGGCAGAACTGCGCAAAGCTGTAGCACAAATGGCGGGAGTCACCGAACAAGAGTCAGAGCAGTTTTTGAATGCCTTGGTAGATGCTACCCTCGTCGGATTAAAGGAAGACAAGCAAGTAAAAATCAAAGGTATTGGTACTTTTGGTCTCAAAGCCGTGGCTCCACGCAAGAGCGTGAATATTGCTACTGGCGAAGAATTTGTCATTGAGGGATACAACAAACTGACATTCAGTGCAGAATCAATGCTCAAAGAAAGCGTAGAGAAGCGATTAGAACACCCCAGAACAGAAGCTGTAGTAGCAGAACTGAATAACGACCCCATCAAAAAACTGGGCGAACAAGCTACTGAGATTGTAGATCTGCTGGCAGATTTAGGTCAAGCACCCAATATTGCAGATAAGCAAGAGGTGCAAGAAGAAGCTCCTATTGTAGAAGAAACGCCTACGCAACCAGAAATAGCAGAAATAGCAGAAACACCTGAGGAACCCAAGATGCCAGACACACCTAAAGTATCAGAGATGTCAAAGGTATCCGTAGAGCCAGAGATAGCAGTAGCAGCAAAGAAAAAGTATAACGGACTCTGTTGGGCAATAGTAGCGATATTATTAGTGCTGATAATAGGTGCTGGCGTATATTTCCGTGAGACACTCATCCAATGGTGGCAATGCATGCAAGATTGCCAACCAGCAGAAGAAGTTGAAATGGTTATGGAGGTAGAAGAGGTGCAGGAGATAATATCCTTGGCAGATAAGCCTCGTGAATATGTCAACTTTATTGGTATTGAGCGCATAGGCAATGATAGTCGTTTGGCGTGGATAGCGTATAAGTATTACGCACAAAAGGACCTTTGGGTTTTTATTTACGAAGCCAACCGAGACCTCATCAAACACCCAGCTAAAGTACGTGCTGGACAAGTGATTCGCATACCTGAATTAAGTGAGGAATACAGAAATCTTTACAATCCAGAATTAAGACAATTAGTTGATAGTTTGGCTACAGAATACTTGTCAATTCAAAACTAAGAACTGCTATTGAATGGAGATGTGATTCATATTCACGGTGCGCGCACGCATAACCTAAAAAACATCACCGTAGATATACCACGCAACAATTTGGTGGTTATATCAGGTGTCAGCGGAAGCGGCAAATCATCTTTGGCCTTCGACACATTGTTTGCCGAAGGTCAAAGGCGTTATGTAGAGAGCCTGAGTGCATATGCACGTCAATTCCTTGGGCGTATGCAAAAGCCAGATGTGGATTTCATCGAAGGTATTCCACCTGCTATCGCTATTGAGCAGAAGGTCACGAATCGCAATCCTCGCAGTACAGTAGGTACTGTGACGGAGATTCATGAATACCTCAAATTACTTTTTGCTCGTTCGGGCAAGACTATCTCGCCTGTAAGCGGCATGGAGGTAAAGCGCCATAGCATACACGATGTGGTGGAATGCCTGCGCAAACAACCCATTGGTACACGAGTTTTTCTACTCTCCCCTATCGTGGCAGAGAATAGGCTTGCCCAGTTGGAGATTTGGCAGCAGCAGGGTTTTTCGCGCCTATATCAACTCAACGAAGATGGCACTGGTGAGACGATACGTATAGGTGCTGCCAACGACCAAGTCGAGTCAGAAGATCTATATCTATTAGTTGATCGATTGCTGGCGGATGGAGAAGATGCCACCCTCAACCGCTTTGCAGATTCTGTGCAGACGGCATTTTTCGAAGGTAAGGGTGAATGTAAAATAGTCATGCAATTGCCAGAAACAGATCGTCTATACACAGAGGTATTCTCTGAGCATTTTGAGGCAGATGGTATTACATTTATAGAGCCGACGGAGCATCTCTTTGATTTCAACAATCCATTAGGAGCATGTCCCACCTGCGGAGGTTATGGCAATGTGATTGGTATAGACCCTGATTTGGTAGTTCCAGATAAGACAAAAACTATATACGAAGGTGCTATTGCTTGTTGGCGCGGAGAGAAGATGGGGCAATGGAACGAAGCACTCATCTATGCTGCAGACAAATTTGATTTCCCTATACATACTCCATACTACGAATTGACGGCAGAGCAAAAGCAATTGCTATGGATAGGCAATGCCTATTTCCACGGACTCAACGATTTCTTCCATGAGTTAGAAAGCAAACAATACGCTAAGATACAGTATCGCGTGATGCTAAGTCGTTATCGCGGTAAAGCCATCTGTCCCGACTGTTTGGGTACACGCTTACGAAAAGAGGCACAATACGTGCTGATTCATGGTAAGTCCATCGTCGAACTCAATCAAATGCCCATCACGGAATTAGCGGAGTGGTTTAGGCAATTGGTAATGAGTAATGAGCAATGGGCAGCTACCTTCGGAGCATTGCTCACTGAGATTCGTTCACGACTACAATTTATGCAGGACGTAGGTCTAGGTTATCTCACCTTGAGCCGCATGTCCAGTACACTCTCAGGTGGTGAGAGCCAGCGTATCAATTTGGCAAAGTCGTTGGGTAGCAGTTTGGTAGGTTCGTTGTATGTATTGGACGAGCCCAGCATTGGTCTGCACCCACGAGATACACAACGCTTGATTCACGTACTCAAACAATTGCGCGATTTGGGCAATACGATTGTGGTGGTGGAGCATGATGATGAGATTCAGAAGGCAGCAGATTACACTATTGAGATTGGTCCTAAAGCAGGACGCCATGGCGGTGAAGTGGTGTATGCAGGATTACCCAAAATAGAGAAATTCACCTACACTATTCCGTCCTATCGTCGGTCGTGGAATAATTATATTGAGGTTATTGGTGCTACAGAGAACAATTTGAAGAATATCAATGTGCGCTTCCCTCTCAACGTAATGACAGTAGTGACAGGTGTGAGCGGTAGTGGCAAATCATCGCTCATCACCAAAGTGCTCTATCCTGCTCTGAAAAAACACTATGGCGGTATTGCAGAACGAACAGGCGACTTTGGCAGCCTTAGAGGCAGTCTGCATCTTGTACAGAATATAGAATTTGTGGATCAGAACCCGCTGACTAAGTCGTCGCGCTCCAATCCCGTCACCTACCTGAAAGCATACGATGAGATTCGTCGCCTTTATTCCGACCAGCAGTTGAGCAAGCAGATGGGCTTCACGCCTTCACATTTTTCGTTTAACACACCTGGTGGCAGGTGTGAAGCATGTCAAGGCGAAGGTAAGATTACGATTGAGATGCAATTCATGGCGAACGTGATTCTGGAGTGTGAACATTGCAAAGGTAAACGATTCAAACAAGATGTGTTGGATGTGCTTTATCGAGAAAAAAGCATTTACGATATACTGGAGATGACGGTCAACCAAGCCATAGAGTTCTTCTCCGAAGACAGTGCTTGCAAAAAGATTGTCTCGCGTCTTCGTCCCTTGCAGGATGTGGGTGTAGGATATGTGAAATTGGGTCAGGCGGGCAGTACATTGTCGGGCGGCGAGAGTCAGCGCGTGAAACTAGCATCTTTCTTGGCACAAGAGAATGCCCAACCTACCTTGTTTATTTTTGATGAACCCACTACAGGTTTGCACCACCATGATGTGACAGTGTTACTCAAGGCACTGAATGCACTCATTAGTCGTGGTCATTCGGTATTGGTGATTGAGCATAATCCATCGGTGATACTTGCAGCTGACCATATTATTGACTTGGGACCAGAAGGAGGAGATGAAGGCGGACGTATTGTCGCAGAAGGAACACCTGAAGAAATTATGCAATGCACCGAGAGTCACACAGGCAAAGCTCTCAGAGATTTGAAAGATAATTTTATTTAATTTTTACGTTTATATATGATAGTGACTACTACACAATCTATTCAAGGTCATACCATCCGTGAATACAAAGGTATTGTTTCTGGCGAAGTGGTTTTTGGTATGAATATTGTCAAAGACTTTGTTGCATCTGTTCGCGATTTTATTGGTGGCCGCAGCAACACCTATGAGAAGGCAATGATAGATAGTCGTGAGACAGCACAACGCGAAATGGAACAACGTGCTGCTCAAATAGGTGCTAACGCTATTGTAGGCGTATCGTATGGCTATGAGACAGTAGGACCTAACGGATCAATGCTGTTAATTTCCATATCAGGTACTGCGGTTGTAATTGACTAATAGGCGCTATTTACGCGCCATATAGGTATTCAACAATCCAAAGATAAGAGATTAGAGCATTATTGGCACGCTATTTGCGGCAGTATTTTTATATACCTATAAAACGATACCATATGCTCATTCAATTTCTTGGCGCTGCAGGCGAGGTGACAGGCAGCAAACACCTCATCACTACCGATTCGGGCAAGACTATTTTGCTCGATTGTGGTATGTATCAAGGCAAAGGTATGGAGACCGATGCCGCCAACCGCGAACTGGGATTCGACCCAAAAGATATTCACTATCTGCTACTCTCGCATGCGCATATCGACCACTCGGGTCTTATACCTTATATATATAGTCTTGGTTTTCGCGGTAAGATCTTCTGCACGCCCGCCACGCGCGACCTATGCGAACTCATGCTGCAAGACACGGCTTTCATTCAGGAGCAGGATGTGCGTTGGTACAACAAGAAGATGCACCGCCAACACAAGCCCACCATCAAACCGCTCTTCGACACCCACCACGCGCAGCAGGTGATGAAGCTCTTCCGCACGGTGGACTACAACACCACTTATCGCATTGATAATGAGATTAGTTTTCAGTTCATCAACTCGGGTCATATGCTCGGCTCTGCTCTTATCCATCTCTCTATCCAAGAGCACAACGAGGTCAAACGCATTGCCTATACGGGCGACATCGGGCGACTGCATAGCCATATATTGAGCACACCCCACCCCTTCCCACAATGCGACTACCTCATCTGCGAGTCCACCTATGGCGACCGCCTGCACGATGACGAACTCGTATCCGAAGAACAACTGCTCGGCGTGGTGGAGGAGACCTGTATGTATAAGAAGGGCAAGCTGCTCATTCCGTCTTTTTCGGTGGGCAGGACGCAGGAGATTGTGTATGTCCTCAACCAGTTGTATAACGACGGACGCCTCGAACGCGTACCCGTGTATGTGGACTCGCCTCTGAGTGCCAATGCTACTGAGATTTTCCGCCGCTATGCAGATACGCTCAACGAGCAGGTGCGCGATACTTTGCGCTTCGATCCCGACCCGTTCGGCTTTAATACGCTGCGCTATATCACCGATGTGCAGCAGTCCAAAGCACTCAACCGCAGCGAGCAACCTTGTATTGTCATTTCGTCGTCGGGTATGTTGGAGGCGGGGCGCATCAAGCACCATGTATCGAACCATATTGACGACCCTACGACAACGATTCTCATCGTCGGCTATTGTACGCCTACTTCATTGGGCGCGCGTATTCAAGACCCCAAGTTGCGTTTCGTGAGTATCTTTGGTTACGATCACCGTATCCGCGCACAAGTGACTAAGATTGATGGCTTTTCGGGTCATGGCGATTATAGCGAGATGATTCAGTATTTCACGGCAAGCCAAGATGTGAAAGCCATAAAGAAGACTTTTATTGTCCACGGCGAGAGCAGTGCTCAAGAGGCAATGAAAGACCACCTCTATGAAGCAGGATTCAGAAACATTCACATCCCCCAGAAAGGCGCAAGTGTAGTACTCTGATTCGGGTATTGGGTATTGGGTATCGGGTATTGGATAATGGATAATGGATAATGGATATTGGGTATTGATATTGGAAATTGGTGGAGAATTTACAAAAAGTGCGTTTTATTGATACTTTTTGTTCATTTTATGAGTAAACCTATTTCAGTATAAGACAACTAACCCCCTAAATTACTTTTCACTCATCACTTATAGTTTATAGTTAATCCGCAACGATACCGTTGCCCGACATATTTAATATAGCGTTATAAATTCCCTGCCATTTATGCAAAAATTCGCATAAATGGCATTTTTATTTGGTCATGTCAAAAAAATGTTGTATATTTGCACCCGCAATTCCACGCCGGGGATGTCTGCACGTCATCGGCTGGGGTAGCAGACATATTTAAAAGGCGTTTATTAGCGCTTCGTTCTGATATTCAGAAATCTCGCAAATTTCTAATCATCTTCGGAACTTAGCAACGATAGATGTCCTACGGGATATGGATTATCCCTCTTGTGCCTATTCTGGTACGCCTTTTGCGTATATGCATACGCGCACACGCGTACCTTAACTATGTGGCACGAGAGTATAGTTTATATTCGGCGTGGGCTTCGCGTTGTTGTTTCAAGATGATGGGCAATGCGAGAGCCTCTGAATGTGGAACGACAGCAGTCGGAATCCACGTTTTTTGTATGCCTATATGTAACATTAATCAACAAATATCAACCAATTAAAAATTAATCACGATGAAGAAAATCATGATGGTAGCTATGAGCCTTATCGTAGCATGTAGTGTAAGCTTTGCACAAGACGCAAAGGAAATTATGAAAGAACGTCAAGCAACTGCTAAATTAGCAAAGAAAGAACTCAGCGCAAAAGTGGACAAAACTACCAAGAAAGAGGCAAAACGCCTTACTAAAGAAGGTTGGGTAGTTACTCCTGGTGCATTGCCATTGGCAAAACAATTAGAGCGTTCTTATTTGATGGAGTTTGAGTACGATGAGAACTTGTTCCCTAAATACATTATGGCTAATGCACAATCTATAGGCGAAAACTATGACGCAGCTAAGACAGCTGCTACATCATTGGCAATTACCAACTTGGCAGGTCAGATCCAAACAGAGGTAACCGCTCTCATTGAGAATACTGTAGCTAACAAACAATTAGCAGCTGAGGATGCAGCAAGTATTTCTGAGACCGTAATGGCAAGCAAGAACACAATTAGTCAATCTATCGGTCGCGTAATAACTGTTGTAGAATGCTACCGTGTATTGGGCAATAAGAACCGCGAGGTAATGGTGCGCATCGCATACAATGGTGATATGGCAAAAGAAGCTGCTAAGAAAGCAGTTCGCCAAGAGTTAGAGAAGAAAGGTGAGAAACTTCACGAGCAATTAGATAAGGTACTCGGTTTCTAATGAAACACGTTTTTTTGATTATATGTGCATTATTGATATGCTTGGTGTCGCTGGCTGGCGACATTAAGCATATCAGTATCACTTATGAATATATCTCTGACAATCCAAACGAAACGCCCGAACAAGCAGAGCAAACGGCCTTGCATATAGCCAAGCAAAAAGCTCTTGAGGAACATTTTGGATTAGATGTAGTGGGTATAACCAGCACTATGCAACGTAATCACCAAGAGGGACAAAAAGTTTCTTCTACTTCGGATGTGTTCTCAATGCGTGAGACTTCTGTACGTGGTGAGTGGATAGAAACAACTTCACAAAAAGTTCTTGAGAAAAGTTTTGACAAAGGCTTCTGGCATGTGAAAGTCTATCTCGCAGGTCGTGCGCGTAATCATTCTACAGATAAACCAGAGATACAATATGCTTTTATCAATAACACACATGACAAACAAAATCGTGACCAATATTATGATGGCGATGATATTTTCTTGCGATTTATTTCGCCTGTGAATGGTTCGTTATGTGTATATTTAATAGATACAGAGCAAAATGCCTATTGTTTGCTACCGTATCAATCAAATGGCATGGGTTATCAATCTATAGATGCCAATCAAGAATATCTATTCTTCTCAACCGCTACTGATCCTACAGCTGATGAATACACACTGAATACGATGCAGAGTAGCGAGCAAAATGCATTGTATGTGATATTCTCTCCCAATATTTTCACAAAAGCAGTTGATAAACAAGCGGGTACAAACTGGCGCGACGAGCAGTTGCCTCGCCTATTGAGTTATGAAGACCTAATGAAATGGCTCGCTCGTAATCAAATACGCGATGAAAATATGGTAGTCCGTCGCGAAGTAATCACTATACGAAAGTAAAAAACATTAATACTTATGCGTAAATACATTATTTTATTATTTCTTATCTTCTCTGCATTAACCTTGTTTGCAGAGAATGCAAGCAATGTTCGTGTACGACAAGAGGGAAAAAACATTGTTGTCACCTACGATTTGAAGAGCAACTCTATTGTTCGCTTGCTAATGGCTTCGGATGATTCTCCTCAATATAGAGAATTGAAAGCTGTTACAGGTGATGTAGGCAGGAGAGTACATGCTGGTAAAGACAGAAAGATTGTGTGGAATCTTCTGGATGAGCAAGACGAGTTTGTGGCAAAAGGTGTGCGATTCCGCGTGGAAGCAATCAGCCATTACGAACACTATGCCACCAAAACAAAAGTCAAAACAGTTGTTATGGGACAAGTCGGCAATTCCTTCGCGCCTCAATTGAGTTATGGTGGAATGATAGGACAGATGTACAAAGGAATAGGCTGGTTTGTCAGCGGACGATCTAATTTTAATTTTCTTGAACCTGCTGACCATAGCTGTAATAGTAACCTTAGTATTTGGTACAATAATGGAACTCCTTTCTACTCAGGGAAGAGCCAGAAAACCCATTGGGCGGTCTATGGTGGCTTTATGATGAACTTTTTGGAATGGAGTTCAAAAAACAAGTTCAATACATTTGGCATCTATTTGGGTGGCGGTTATGGCAGACGCGAACTACAATTGGAACTTGCCAATGGTACATGGGTTGCTTATGGACCTACTTCGGTTAAAAATGGAGGAGGTAATGCAGGACTTTTTTTTAGTGTATATGGTGTAACATTGCATGCAGGTGCAAGTACAATTGGCTTCGAATATTTGGAAGTAGAAGCAGGTATCGGTTTAATGTTTTAACAATTTAATAAAATAAAGACAAATGAAAAAGATTTATTCAGTAATGGTAATGTGTGTCGCAGTATTGACAAGCGCTTTGTTTGTGTCATGCGACGAAGATATTGTGCCTACAGAAACTGTTCTTTCTGTGATAGATGAAGAGGTAACACCTTCCCACTCTACATGTCAAATAACATGTTCTTTTCATACCGATGCAACCATAGAGTATGCCTCAGTACAATATTCTACTACCGAAGATTTTGCAAAATACAATGTGACCAAGATGATCCCAAAAAGCGACTATTATGATGATAATGGGTCCTATTCGGTAAAGTTAACTAAGCTTCAACCTAACACTACGTATTATTTCCGCTATGAGGTAAATGCATGTTTGTATACCTCTTCTGTAGCAAATAAAGTAAGTGAATTTCAAACCTTACAAACAACTACACCTGTAGTTACGATTTCTATTAAAGATATTTATATTACCTCCGCGACAGCTAACGGACAAATAATAAGCGATGGTGGATCATCTATTACGGAGTATGGTGTAGTATATAGCACTTCAAAAAATCCGACAATAGCAAACACAAAACTAAAGAGCAATAACTGTGATAGTGATGGATTATTTACTTGCGACCTCACAAATTTGCAAAAGCAGACTACTTATTATGCTCGTGCCTATGTTACTAATGCGAAAGGAATAGGATATAGTGAAGAAATTAGCTTTACAGCTGATTATCAATATGTTGATTTGGGATTAAGCGTAAAATGGGCAACCTGCAATGTGGGTGCAAATAAACCTGAAGCACCAGGCGATTACTTTGCTTGGGGCGAAACAAAGCCCAAGGATTATTACGATTGGAGTAATTATAAATGGTGTAAAGGAGACTATGATGAGCTAACGAAATATTGTGATAATAGTGGTTACGCTTATAGTTCTTCTTATGTAGATAAGATTTACGTACTACAATTGTCTGATGATGCTGCTCGTGCGAATTGGGGAGGAAATTGGCGCATGCCTCTTAAATCTGAGTTTGACGAATTATATAGTAGTTGTACATGGACAAGCACAATGCAGAACGGCACGGCAGGTTACCTTGTAACAGGACAGAACGGAAATAGTATTTTCTTACCTAAAGCAGGTTATAAAGCTCAAGGGTCTCTCAAAGACTTAGGCTCGTATGGCTATTATTGGTCAAGTACGGTTTGTCCATATAACTACAACGATACTTACCCACATCGTGCATATGCGTACGGTTATAGTATACACGAATTCTTGAGAAGATGTGGTCTTCCCGTACGCCCTGTGTGTCCATAAAGGAAAAAATGCTTATTAACAATAAAAGTATCTTTGTGTCATGAAACAGATTCATTTATTATTGCTACTCTTGCTGTGTAGTAATTTATTTGCTCAAGTTAATGAAAGTGCACCGATGGATTTCTTTATAAAGAAAGAAGAACTTCCACCGATGTTGAATATTGTACCTAATTCGGTACAGTTTATTGATGCCAACAACAACAATGTGATAGATGCTAACGAGGTATGTAAGTTTCGATTTACTATTACCAATGACGGTCGAGGTGATGGTCATGGTTGTGTAGCGCGTGTCAATATGACAGGAAGCACCAAGGGTGTTCAGACGAGAGATGTCAATCTCCCCAAACTTGCGCAAGGTGAGAAATACACGGTGGAGATACCTATCTTGGCTACAGCCTATACCGAGACGGGCGAATTGGCGTTGGATGTCTATGTCGATGAACCCAATGGCTTTGGTACGGAGCATATCAAATCAACTATTGGAACGCATAAATTGAATACACCATTTATCAATGTCGTGAGTTACAAGGTGGTTGGTGCTTCTGCAGGAACATTGGAGCGCCGTAAACCGTTCAACTTGCAAGTGGTAGTACAAAATACTGATCAAGGGACAGCAGAAAACATTCAAGTGGGAATATCGATCCCCGCTAATGTTACCCGTATTGGCGGAGCGACGGAAAATGTAAATATCGGTAGTCTAAAAGCAGGTGAAAGTCAAATGTTGGAATACGAATTGATTGCCAACCAAGAAGCTCTGGAGAAATTAAACATCCAAATCGCTCTGTCTGAAAAGCAAGGTAAGTATGCTGAGAATGCCACCATTCCATTAGAATTTGGTCAACATATTGGTAGTAGTATAGCTATGAATGTACAACGCAAAGATCAAGATGTAAAGATTGAACGTGTATCACTCACATCTGAAGTGGATGAGAATATACCAGAAACCAATATCAAAAATAGTAATACATTTGCAGTAATTATTGCCAATGAGAACTATCAATCCGTAGCCTCAGTACCTTACGCAATCAACGATGGTAAGATGTTCCAAGAATACTGCGTAAAGACACTGGGTATACCTGAGAAACAAGTAAAATATCTACCTAATGCAACAGGTAACCAAATAAAAGCACAAGTGAAGTGGCTACAAGAAATTTGCAAAGCATTTGAGGATGCACAAATCATCTTCTACTATGCTGGACATGGTATTCCCGATGAAAGTAGTCGTACAGCATATCTATTGCCTGTAGATGGTTTAGGTACAGATGTTACAACTGGTTACAAATTGGACGACTTGTATGCTGCATTGGGAAATATTCCAGCAAATAATGTGACTGTATTTATGGATGCATGTTTCTCTGGCAGCAAGCGTGAGCAAGGTATGCTGGCTTCCGCGCGTGGTGTCGCAATCAAGGCACGCAGCGGTATGCCTCAAGGAAACATGGTGGTCTTCTCTGCTGCGCAAGGCGATGAAACGGCATATCCCAACAATGAAGAAAGACATGGTATGTTTACCTACTTCTTACTCAAAAAGCTACAAGATACCAAAGGTGATGTAACCTTGCAAGAGTTGGGTGACTATATAACCAAGAATGTCAGCCAACAATCTATTCTGCTCAATGGCAAATCACAAACTCCATGCGTAACCCCATCTGCATCATTGGATGCTTCATGGCGTGAGTGGAAATTGAAGTAATCTACTTTCAGCACTCGAAAACTTTTTCAAAAAGAATACACTCACGCGGGAAGCTTAGTAAACACTACACTTCCCGCGTGTTGTATATATCGTTTTATGGTCTCAGACAGCCAATAGGCACGACATGCACTCCGTCTGCACGACGAGTAGCAAATTTACCGCCTGTAAGAATCATTAACAAATCTGGTTCGCGAATAGGATTCTGTTTTTCCGTCCGATTA
>JAFNUD010000074.1 GCA_017384225.1 Paludibacteraceae bacterium | reverse complement strand
GTCCCCATACTTTATACATCCAAAAGCTGGATAGTTCGTTGGGCAATGACCCCGTATTTGTAACGATAGTGTTCAGATGTATATGATGTTTATCAATTGCAGTTAATCAACAAATTGTAACAATTATGATGTACATTGGTATTGACGTAAGTAAGGATTCGTTCGTAGCAGCTTATCCGGGAAAGAATGGTTACACAACCATGACTTTCAAGAATGACACCAAAGGAGTGCGTAGTTTTATCACCTCACTTCCAGAAGATTGCCATTGCGTGATGGAAGCAACAGGTAACTATAGCATGTTATTGCTTTATCTCCTTCAGCAAGCAGGCATCCCAACTAGCATGGAGAATCCACAAAAGATTAAACATTTCTCTCGTGCTATGATGACTGTCACCAAGACTGACGAGATTGATGCAAAGCTGATTGCTTTGTATGGCGAGAAAATGAATCCAGAACCATACAAAATACCAGCAGAGAGCATTCTTTTGCTAAAGCAAAAACGCACCGTATTGCGCCAACTAAAGAAGCATCTTGTTGCTACTAAAAATCTTCAGCAATCACTTGCCGTCTTACCAAAACAAGATGGCGCTAGCAAGCGTGCTGTAGAGAAAACTATCAAGTTTTTAGAGCGCCAAATTGCTGAGTTAGAAGATGAGATTACTCATCTGTCTAACAAAGAGTATAAGCGTCAGATGGAGTTATTGACATCCATTAAGGGTATTGGAAAAACTCTTGCATCAGCACTTATTGTGGCTACTGGAGGCTTTACTTACTTTAGCAATGCTAAGCAGATTTCCCGCTATTTGGGGCTCTGCCCTACCTACCAACAATCAGGTACATCAGTAAATGTCAAAGGTCACATTAATCGCAATGGAGATACTTATCTACGTAGTCAATTATATCTTGTAGCATGTAATTGCACAAAGTATAATGCGGCATGTAAAGAAACTTATGAACGTTTGCGAGCTAACGGTAAATCAGGTAAAGCAGCAGTTGTTGCAGTCGCTAACAAACTGATCCGTCAAGCGTTCGCTGTGGTTACTAAAAATCAACCATATGTAGATGGTTTTGTATCATCTATTGCATAAAAATATACTTTTTTTGTTAATTTTTTAATATAGTTCGTCGTTTAAATATTGACCTTTGATTTTTATTTATTTTTGTAGCGAAGCGTATTTTTGTTATCAACTTATTCCTTTTCGCGCCAGGATGTTGATTGGCGCGAAAGTTGTCTAAGTTGTCGTTAAAAATAAATTTACTATAAACTCGCATATATTCCCTAATTATTAACTATTAGTTATTAACTATTAAATATTAATTGTTAACTATTAACTATATTGTTTTATGCACAAACAACATGTTGTAGTACGTTTTTGTGGCGACTCTGGCGATGGCATGCAGCTCACGGGCACCATGTTTTCTTCGCTCAGCGCCATCCTCGGCAACGAAATCAGCACCCTACCCGATTTCCCCGCAGAGATTCGTGCACCTCAAGGCACATTAGGCGGAGTCAGCGGTTTCCAAGTCCAACTTGGTGCAGGCGTACACACCCCTGGCGACAAAGCAGATGTACTAGTAGCCATGAACGCTGCCGCACTCAAAGTGGGAGCATTGGGTGCTAAATTCAATGTCCCTGGCGCACAGTGGAACGAAGCTGACTCGCAATTCAAACGCGATGCGGTCATCCTCATCGATACCGATTCGCTCACCGCCAAAGACCTCGAAAAGGCACTATATAAAACCGACAATCCTTTCACCGAATTGGGCCTTCCCGAGTCTGTGCAGATCATCCCTGTGGCGCTCACCCAACTGACCAAAGAGGCCCTCAAGGATATGGGACTAGACAACAAGACTGCACTCAAGTCCCGC
>JAFNUD010000005.1 GCA_017384225.1 Paludibacteraceae bacterium | reverse complement strand
TGAGAAAGTAGCTGAAGCTGCAGCGGAATAATATTAATTATTAATTGTTAATTATTAACTACAACAATGGCTGTTACATTAGCAGATATCAAAAAATTGCGCGACATCACTGGCGCAGGTATGATGGACGTAAAGAAAGCTCTCGAGGAGGCTAACGGCGACTTCGAGGTAGCTAAGGACTTGCTCCGTAAGCGTGGTCAAGCTATCGCTGCAAAGCGTAGCGAGCGCGAGGCTTCTGAAGGTTGCGTATTGGCTAAGGCTGAGAATGGTTTTGGTGCAATCGTCGGCGTGAAGTGCGAGACCGACTTCGTGGCTAAGAACGAAGATTACGTGAATATGGTTAAGGCTATCCTTGAGGTGGCTATGACCGAGAAACCAGCTGACCTTGAGGCGCTTAAGGCTTGCAAGTTGGGTGACTTTACCGTACAAGACGCTGTTACTGAGCGTTCAGGTGTTACTGGTGAGAAAATGGAACTCAGCGACTACGCTTTCCTCGTAGCTCCTAAGGTAGATGCTTACAACCACCTTGGTAACAAGCTCAGCGCACTCGTTGCTGCTGACGCTGAGGATGCTAACGCAGAGGTTCTTCACGGTATTTCTATGCAAGTGGCTTCTATGTCTCCAATTGCATTGGATGCTGACCACGTAGCACAAGAGGTGAAAGATCGTGAGCTTTCAGTAGCTATCGAGAAAACCAAACAAGACGAGATCAACAAGGCTGTTGAGCAAGCTGTTCGCAAGGCAGGTATCAACCCAGCTCACGTGGATAGCGATGATCACATCGAGTCTAACACAGCTAAGGGTTGGTTGACTCCAGAGCAAGCAGAGACCGCACGTCAAATCCGCGCTACTGTTCCTGCTGAGGCTGAGGCTAACATCAATATGAAGAAAGTGGAGATGATTGCTCAAGGTCGTCTTGGCAAATTCTTGAAAGAGAGCACATTGGTAGAGCAACAATACATCATGAGCGAGAGCAAAGAGCTCGTGAAAGACGTTTTGAAGAAGAACAACGTAAACGTTATCGACTTCAAGCGCGTAACCCTCAACCAAGAGTAATCAAGTTGATACGACAGCCCTCCGCGCAAACGGGGGGCTGTTTCTTTTTTACCATGAGACTTTGAAACAAGCGCCAGAGGCGCATGAAACTTTTCTCTATTCAATCTTATGACCCAAACACTCACTCCAACTCCTAAAAAACGTCTCCTATCTTTGGACGTGTTGCGTGGTATCACCATTGCAGGAATGATCTTGGTCAATAACCCTGGTACTTGGTCGCATATCTATGCACCTCTCCGTCATGCGGCTTGGAATGGTTGCACACCTACTGACCTTGTCTTCCCATTCTTCGTTTTCTGCATGGGTATCGCTATGTATATCTCGCACAAGAAGACCTGCCACGCTCTCACTTGGCCTGTAGCTCAGAAGGTGATCACCCGTGGTCTGCTCATCGTTCTTATCGGTTGGGCACTTAGTTGGCTGGGAATGTTTCTTGGACAAATCACCAAAGAGGGAACGACCCTCTTGCAAGCTGTTTGGACATACCCAATTGAGCATATTCGTATTCTCGGCGTATTTCCACGTTTAGGTATTGTGAGTATTTTAGGTGGTTTGCTCATGCTTGCTGCTAAACCTAAAAACTGCCCTTGGGTGTCTGCTGCATTGATGATCATCTACTGTATCATGCAGAGCGTGACCAATAGTTTCGAACTCAACGCTGCCAACATGGAGTCTATTGTGGACCTCAAGTTGCTTGGCGATAATCATATTTATCACATGACCAATGCGGCTGGCGAACGCATTGCGTTTGATCCAGAGGGTGTTCTTTCTACTATTCCTTGTGTAGCGCATGTGTTGATTGGCGCATGGATGGGACACCTTATTATGAACGTTAAAGATAATTGGGGCAAAGTCACTCGCCTTCTCTTGGCAGGAGCGGTGATGATGCTCGTTGGTTTCTTGCTCGATTATGCGTATCCTATCAACAAGAGCATGTGGTCTGCCAGCTATATACTCGTTACCTGCGGTTTGGCAAGCTCTCTGCTCGCTATCTTAACTTGGGTACTGGATATCCGTTTGCCAGAGCGCAACGAGAAAGAGGCTACTACCAAGTGCGGGGTGGCAACCAAGAAAGTTGCAAACAACTGGTATAAATTCTTCGAATGTTTTGGCGTCAACCCATTGTTTATCTTCTGTTTGAGTGCTATTGCGGTGTATGTGATGCGTAGCATTCGCTTTGAGTATCAAGAGCAGATGTATAATGTCTGGAGCTTCTGGTATAAGGTTTGTATGCAACCGCTCTTTGGCAACGAAGGTGGCTCGTTGGCATGCGCTTTGAGCCTTGTTCTCGTATTCTGGGGCATCGCATACCTTCTCTACCGTAAGAAGATTTACATCAAGCTTTAGTTTAGAGGACGCTCGCTGAGCGAGCTACAGGTTAGAGGTTAAAGGCAAGGATTATGTCCAAGATAGCAACAATAGGATTTTTTGATGGTGTTCATCGCGGACACCGTTTCCTGTTCGCTCAATTGCACGAGCATGCCAAGCACCATCAGCTTACTTCTACTATCTATACCTTTGACCGCCATCCTAAGGAACTATTGACGGGTCAAGCGCCTGCGATGCTGACTACGCACGACGAACGAAAAGCCTTGCTTCAGAACTACGGCGAAGTACATTTCTTGGATTTTGCAGCGGTGCAGCAGCTTACTGCTGAGCAGTTTATGTGCTACATCAAGGAGCAAGAAGGAGTAGAGACTTTACTCATGGGCTACGACCATCATTTTGGATCGGATCGCTTAAAAGGCTTCCACGAATATGAAAAGATTGCGCACAAGGTAGGTTTGCATATTGAACGTGCGCATGAGTGTTTGGTGGATGGAGTGCCTGTGAGTTCATCACGTATCCGTAAGCTTATGGCTGCGGCACAGATTGACCAAGTCAATCGCCTTTTGGGCTATACCTATAGTGTTTCGGGTGGGGTGGAACATGGCAATGCCATAGGGGCAAAACTCGGTTTCCCCACGGCGAATATCCGCCTTGATTCTGCCAAGCAACTCCCTGCTAGCGGTGTCTATGCAGTTGAAGTACATCTTCAAGCGCAGCAATCTTCGAGCAATGCGATCTTCGAGCGTAGCGATCTTCAAGGCGTTCCACGCCGATCTACTCCCTACAAGGGTGTCGCGAATATCGGCACTAATCCAACTGTAGGCAATGATCATCTGTCGTTGGAGGTACATCTATTGGATTTTCAGGGTGACTTGTACGGCCAATCGCTGACAATCTCTTTCTTACATTTCCTCCGTGAAGAAAAGAAGTTCGCTTCTCTTGACGAACTCAAATCCCAAATCGCAGAGGATGTGAAAATGTCTTTTGCATAGCTGTACAAATAGTATAGTTTACTCCGCTTTACAAAATTATATTACCTTTGCAGTTCCCAGAATAATAAATACCATGCCCACTCCATTTCCCCCAGAAATCATCCAGCTTCGCAGCGATATAGAAAAACATATTGGTCAAGCACTGCTTTCGCCATCTGATTTTCAAAGGCTTATACAGCAGATTTGGAACCAGCAACACGCCATCCTATCTCTCTCAACGATTAAGCGTCTATGGGGATATGTGGATGGAAATGGACTCCCACGCCTTTCTACACTAAACACACTCTCCCAATTCGTTGGCTATGCCGATTGGAATGAATATCTTGTGGCTTTAGAGCAGCGAGGAGGTAATGAAAGTGCTATTTTTCAAGGAGAAGGTATTTCTACTGCAATGCTACAAACCAACGATAAAATAGAAGTTTGTTGGCAGCCCAATCGTAGGTGCATATTTCGCTATTTGGGTGATAATCAATTTATTGTAGAAGAAACAATAAACGCCAAACTACACACAGGCGACCTATTCAATGCTGCCACTTTTATCGTGGGGCATCCAATGTATCTTGACAACCTCCTTTGCTCCGATGGTTCTCGCTCTTCCTATGTCGCAGGCAAACGTCACGGACTCACTTCAGTAAATCTAATTAAAAATCAATCAATCTCCATGAGCGCGGCAGGATGTTGATTCCCGCGCAAGTTGTTTGTATTATCTTTATAAATTCTCTTCCCATGGACATCTCCGACTCTGGCTTTATAGCTCCACATACCATCTCTACCAATTGGTCAGATATCGCACTCTTTCAGCAACGCAACCACAACATGCTCTACCATGCCAAACGCTATGGTAAGTGTTTCGTTTTGAAGGGTTTATCTGATGATAGCCAAACGCTCACTGACCACTTATTACTACAGGAGAAAGAGTTTGCTTTTGGCGTTTCGCTCAGCCATCCTCATATCGCAGAAACTTATTCGTTGGAGGAGATAGAGGGGTGTGGTCGGTGCATCGTGATGGAGTATGTAGATGGCACCACTTTGGCAGAGTGGCTGAGCACCAATCCCTCTACATCTGCACGCCAACGAGTGATGATGCAACTGCTTGATGCACTGGAATATATCCATTCTCTCCAACTGGTGCACCACGACCTTAAGAGCAGTAATATCCTCATTACCCGCAATGGGCAGAATGTCAAGCTGATAGACTTTGGATTAAGCCAAACGGACGCTGCGCATCTCCAAAACGATGTACAAGTGGATATTGATAAATTCGCTCAAGTACTTTCGTTGATTTTTCCAAAACGTTACCAACGGCTTCGCCTACGCTGCCAAAAGCATCAATTTGCCAATATCTCTGCGCTTCGCGCTTCTATCGAGCACCAAGAGCGAACAAAAAAATATATTCCCTATTTCGTGGCAATTATCATATTGATTTTCAGTGTATTATTATCTATTCACACCTATCGTATCTATCAAGAATCTGAGCAGATGGCAACAGCTGCTAAGCAATATATGATGCAAAAACACCGCGAGCAGGAGATGATTGAGAAAGTACATTTTTATGTGACAAAAGAATTAGAACCGTTGCAAATAGCGGCAGATTCGGTGAATACCTATTTCGAATTTACACAACATCCGTTGTATATGGGAGTATGGCAAAAACAAACAATTACTCGCGATTCATTGGCCTATACATATACCGATGATTCAGCCCTGCGTCATCAGTGTATAGAAATCTGGGCGCAAAGTTTTGGCGAGAAATTTATGCAAATTGACTCTCAAATCAAGCAAACCAAACCACATCAATAAATCCTCACTTTTGCTTTGCATTCTACAGAAAAAGTTGTCGTTTTTTCTGCTTTTTTGCACCTGAAATGCACCTGTAAATCTTTAGTGATTCTTAGTTATTTATAGGTGATTCAGCAACTTTCCCTATAGGAATCATTGTACTCTTTGTGTCTATATCTGCCTTTCAAATGTTAGTGCAAAACCTTCCTCTAAACAGAAAAGTGCTATTTTTTGCGATTTTTCTTGCATATGTACAAATTTATTTGTACCTTTGCGCTTGTAATCTCAGACTTATGGACAATATTAGCCATTAACTGATTTTGCGGATATAGATATAGTAGCGTTTGCTATTTATTCGCTAACATACCTTGAAACCTGAGAAATTTCAATTTGTATAGCGTCAGTTGAAGCACGAATGAGTAGAATCATCGTTGCCGATTGGTGGTATATTTGTATGTGTATTCCGAATAAATGAGCGAATGCCCACGTGTAGGCGTGGGCGATTCGTTGTTTGGATGCACGGGTTTTCTCAGGACCTCAAGGTATGGACAAGGAATCGTTCATGCCTTTTTTGTGTGCCAAACTGCCAAACACAGCACGAAAACCATGCCACTAATACCCTTTGGCAGACGCTTGACACTCAAAAGAACCAACAAGAACCAACGCATTTCTTGCCCACCCAACAAAAAAGCACTACCTTTGCAAAGCAAAAACAACGAAATAAAAAAACACACATGATGAAATCAAAAATTTGCTTAACCATGTTGCTCCTATGTAGCATGATCACCTTTGCCCAAACAGCAAAGAAACCCACTATTATGGTTATCCCTAGTGATCATTGGTGTACCAGTAGGTATTTTACCAAAACAATGGATAATCAAGGTAAAAAGGTTACTATCAATGATTATGAAGCTGCCTTCCGTGAGGATGCCGAATTGTATAGCGTAGCCGTGAAGATTGGCGAGATTATGGCAGCAGATGGTTATCCTGTAAAAGACTATATGCAGGAGTATAAGTCGCTAATGGATGAGCAGACAGAAGAAGAAGTAACCATGAGCAGCATGGGCTCAATAATCGAAGAGACTCCATTAGATATGTTGCGCAGTCGTGTGAAATACGATATTGAGCTTCGTGTAGATTGGATGGTTCATCAAGAGAAGAATGGTCGTTCCGTATCCGTCAACATTGCTGCCATTGATACCTATTCCAACAAACAAGTGGCAGCTGCCAGCGGAACATGCAACACTGCAGATAAGATTATTGCACGACTAATTGAAGATGCACTCAACAAACAAATGGACGGTTTTACACAGCAATTAAACAATCATTTTACCGACCTCACTAATAACGGTCGTGAAATCACCCTACAAATCCGAGTTTGGGATTCAGGTAGTATCACCCTTGAAGATGAAAATGCAGAGGGGGTAGCATTGATTGATATGATCAGTTCATGGATAGAGGACAACACCGTTGATGGAGCTTTCAACTTGACGAGTAATACCGAGTCAAGAGCCAAATTCGAGCAAGTCCGCATCCCTATGCTTAACGCAAAAGGACGCGCTATGGATGCACGCATGTTTGCCAATCAACTCCGTCAGTATTTGAAGACACAAGGTGTGGATAGCAAAGTTATGAACAAAGGTTTGGGCGATGCAACGCTTATTTTAGGAGAAAAATAATAGGAGGACATCTACATGAAAAAGTATATTCTTACTTGCCTACTTGGCATTTTCTGTTTATCTATTGCAGCACAAAGCGATGCCAGTTTGGTTTCTATCAGTGCAGTACAACCAGACTACGAAAACATTCCAAAGGAAGCACGCGACAAGTTGGAGACTACTATGCAGCGACTCATCATCACTTGTGGCATAGCCAATAGCACTACCGATCGCTTTATTATGACAGCCCGTATGGATGTCCTTACAAGAGAGATTAATTCTGCAGGTATGATCGTGCAACGCATGGAGATGACATTCATCATTGGCGATGTGATTGATGAGAAGATTTATGGTACAACCACCATCAATGCGATGGGAATAGGTGCAACCGAAACCAAATGCCTCATCCAAGCTTTCCAAACGATCAAACCCAATAACGAAGCATTGGTGAACTTAGTAAATACAGCAAAAGACAAGATTTTGGCATACTACACCGACAATTGCCATTTGGTGCTTCAAGATGCAGATCGCATGGTGGGCATGCAGCAGTACAATGAGGCATTGGCTATCTTGGTGGGAGTGCCTAAAGCTTGCGAAGCATGTTATACTACATGTCAAACCAAAGCCGTAGAGGTATATACATTGCTGATTAACAATGAGGGCAAACTGCTCATTCAAAAGGCCCGCAGCGCTTGGCTTGTAAGACGCGACTACGATTGTGCAGAAGAGGCGTTGGATATTTTGGCACAAGTGAATCCGAATGCCCCATGCCAAAGCGAAGTAAAAACCCTCATTGCAGACATCAACAGACAACTACGCAATATCGAAGCAGCCAAAGCGGCGGCAGCCAAAGCACAATGGGAATTCAAACTAAAGCAATACGAGGACAAGATGGAACTCGAACGCCAGAAACAAGAAGGATGGAACGCCCTTGCGAATCGATTTGGTAAAATAGAAATTGGTTACAAGAAAGAAAAAGCATACAAGTTTGGTTCTTCAAGCAAGTAAAAATATAGCGATGAAACAGTATTTATTGATAATTTCATTTATCCTTTTAGGAATCAATCTTTACGCGCAGGAGATAGATAAGGTGACACTCGTTGTTTCGGGCGAAGGTACTACCAAAGAACAGGCTACGCATATGGCGTTACGCAGTGCTGTGGAGCAAGCGTATGGCGTGTTCGTTTCTGCCAATACGGAGATTCTCAACGATGAACTCGTGGTAGAAGAGATTGCTACTGTCACTTCTGGCAATGTGCATTCCTATCGGGAGTTAAGTGCTGTGCTATTGCCAGATAGCACACACTTGGTTACATTGCAAGCTGTCGTTTCTACCCATAAGTTAGCAGCTTACGCACAAAGTAAGGGTGTGAGTTGCGAGTTTGCAGGGGCTGTCTTTGGCGCGAACCTTAAACTGCTCGAACTCAACCAACAAAACACCCAAAAGGCATTTCAGAACCTCGTCAGCCAATTGGAAGCATTTATCCCTTATCTATACGAAAAGAAACTCACCGTGGGCAACCCAGACATCAATGGCAACATCATATTCCAAGTGGATTTTATAGATACAGATGCTACGAGGGCTTTCCGAGAGATGATTACTTCTACTTGCCAAGCGTTGAATATGAGCGACAACGAGGTACAACAGCTGCGTAGCATGTCTGCCCATTACTATGAATGCATATTTGAATCTACTAAATATCGCTTTTATAGCGAATTTCCCGAAGATGAAATCAATAAGATTCAACATGCTGCGAGATATTGCTACTATATTCAGGATAATTTAGACGACTATTTTAGCATCATTCCGCTCGATCCATCTCAGACATCAGAGTTCGGCAGTCGTTTTGGTGTTAGATACTATCGTTCTTTAACCAGAACAGATCGGACAGACAATAGTATTAGGCTTTTATTCAACATGGATATAGAGCGTTTGAAGCGAATCACAAAATTCGAATTGAAAACGCTTCCAAAACAGTATTACTACTGCCCAGGTAATATCCTATTTGACAGAACACTCATTCCGCTGAAAACAATCACCACCATCGAGACTCCGAGCCAGTTAGAAAAATTGCGCGCCCAAAATCTGCCCCTGATAGTCTATACGGATGAGGCAGAAAAAGATACACGATTTCTACTTTCACAAATGGCACATGAATATGACGGTCGCGCCATCATATGCGATGCGGACTACTATATGCAAGGGGAGTTTAAAGTGGAATGGAATATAACTTTCGAGCCCACGCGTACAAAATCTCTTATAGCCCAATACAACAAAGGACAACTGCCTTACGACTGGGTGTATTTCTTGAACCCTGTACCCAAGGTGCTATACATCAAGAATGATAAAATTATAAAATATATTCAGGAAGAAGATTACAACGAAGCTACGCTGCGCAGTTTCATAGAAAGTATTTGTAAATGAAAAATATAAGACTTATACTATTTTCATTGGCTCTTGTGTTACTGCCTCTTTGGGGTTCTGCGCAGGGCATCAATGCTGACAAAACGGCATTGACAAATTTCCTAAAACGCATGTATCAACATGCCACATTTGATGTAAAGGTAGTGGAAGATTACGACCGTCATTATCTGGTGTCAGCTGTTGTGCTTGACCCTGCTAAGTATGGTGGAAATGAGAGTACAATGCTGCGTGTGGCAGGTGTAAAGGCGGTATCGCAGGTAAGCCGTTTTCTCAACGGATCGAATATATCCGAAGATTTGATAGTCACCACCAGAGAAAACGATGAAGGTAATATCAATACAGAAACTATCGAAAAAATCAAAGAAACCAGCATTGGCTATGTCCATCAACTGGAACACTTGTCCAACTTCACAAACGATGATGGAAAACAAGTCTTCCTATACATGAAACAAATAGATTAAACTCTACACAATACTACACAACTCTACACAATACTACACAATACAATTATGGCAAAAATTCCAGGACTCAGTTTCTCGCTCAAGCGAGCAGTAGGTATCTCGGGCTTAAAGACCAAAGTAGCCCGTGCAGTAGGTATCCCCACCACCAAACAAGGATTAGAACGCAAAATCGGTGGCGCAATTCTCAAGGGCATTACTGGTAAAAAGAGAAGATAACTTTTAGAATAATTATAACCTTTTAACTTATTAAATTATGGGACTTTTAAATTCAATCAAAGACCATTTCACGAACGCAGAGTTCGCTGTGGCACCAAACAAGAAGGTAAAAACTATTTGTGCTGACTTCAAGAAGGCTTTTGGCTGCACTTTGGCAATCTACAAAGGCAAACAATTGGCTGATGGCGACTTGACGCTCAACCAACTCAACCAAAAGACTAGCAAAGATGTGAACACCCACGCTACTGCAGAGTTGAAACTCAAAGCATCTATGAAAGTTGGCGATGCAGAGAAACTCTTCAACGATCTTTTTGGTCTGACCGTACAAATCAAAGACCCAGCAGGCAAAACTTGCGTGGACAACAAACTCACCATCGGTCAAGCTGCCCGCGGAGAATAATTACCACATTATTAAACATTGAATTATGGCAAAGAAATCTGCAATTTCTGGAGAGTACATTATCCAAGTAGAAGATAATGGTAGCGTAGTAGTATTCCGTATTTTTGACAATGTAAAAGCATCGCTCCGTGAGGTAGCAGAAGCCAAAGGTTTTGAGTACGACAAGGAGTGGACTACACGCCAATTTGGCAAAAAACTTTGCAAAGAGTATGGCGATGGAACATCGGCTACTGTGGGCGACTATGTAATCCGTGTTAAAGAAGATGGTGGCATAGAAACCTATCGTACCTATGACAATGTTAAGGGTGCATTACGAGAGATAGCAGAGAAGGTGGGCTTTGTATATGACACAGAGTGGACCACTCGCCAATTTGGTAGCAAATTGGTAGATGCTCTCCAATAATCTCCCCATCAGGCATAGGAGTTTGATCGCTCCTATGCTTACAAGAAAAATCAAATTATTGCTATGTCCACCTACAATCGAAAAGACGACTTATCTAAAGCTTTCAATGATTTTTGGCAAAAGGCTTTAAACTCCAAGGAAGACTTTTATTCTAAGTTAACCTTACAGGAGTTTGTTATGCTCAAAAAGGCTATTACCAACATCAATAATATTGTCACAATGTTAGCAACAGAGGGATTTATCCATACTTTGAGAAATGATGGAGTTATTTCTTCTCAGCAAGAGGCAGAGATGTTACAACAACTCTTAGCTACCCATGCTAATACAAACGGTTTTGATGTCGAATATAACAAAGAAGTTAAGATTGTAGCAGAAGTAAAATGTAATATTCCAGTTAATGAAAAGTCTTTTGGTGCTGCTCAAGAGAGTAGTATCATGGATGATGTGGAGCATCTATTTAATAGCAAAAAGAAGTCTGATTTGACGCAAAAAGCCATCAAGGACTATTACAAATTTATGGTCTTTCTAGAGGAAAAAGATGTGCAACCTTCAGCCCAAAAACTCATCAAGAAACTGACTGATAAAGGGTTTCTGGTTAAGGAGTACGCCCCTCAGATGACACTTCAAAAAGACACTGTATATTTCATTTACATAAGTACAACCCGAAAACAATAGGACAACGCTCGCAGTCCTAAAGTTGCGGGCATAATTGATCAATTATTAAATATTTTACAACTATGGCAGAAATTAAATTGACTGGCAACATGAAGGTTAAATCCCTCAAGGCTGATTTCAAAGAGGCATTTGGTGCAACTCTTCGCGTGTACAAAAGCGCATCTTGCAAAGGTGGCTTCGCTGATGACAACGCTACTCTCGCATCTATCCGCGCTGAGGGCGCTAAGGGTGGCGAGTTGAAGATCGTTGGTCACATGCAAGTAGGCAACTTCGAGAAGAAGATCGCTGAGATGTACGGTATTGGCGTTCAAGTAGCTACTGCTGACGACAGCGCTTTGGCTGACAACGGTGGCACTATCGCTGCTGCTGGTCGCGCTTAATCCAAGCGACCAAACAACAAGGCAGGCGGGCTTGACCGCCCACCTGCTTACAAAGGATATAGCCCATAGTCCTAAAGTTGTGGGCAACAAACATAACTACTGAAAATAAAGCAATTATGAGTTGTACAAAATTAAAAATCTATTATGCCACTGGTGGTGGGGCAAGACACTTGAGTGTAAAATTATCTAAACAAGTCCAAGAATATGGCGATAAATATGGGTATGAATCATTATCTATCTCACACTCGTCCTACTTCATTACCATACGATATAATAGTACTGTACTTATGCAACGAGATGTTATTCCTGCTGGGAATTGGCCCATGCAATCGATTATCTCTTACGAATGGATAGGAGATGATGATTCAAAATTTAATCCAAATGCAGTGGAAAAGCCCCAACCAAAGGTAGAATCGAAAGTAGAACCAAAAGTAGAAGCCCCCACCTCTACTAAGAAAGACGAAACTATTACTCTTTCTGATGTGACCTATCAGAATCTACCACAAAAATTAGAGCAAGTTGCAAGAGAATGGGATGAGAAGTGGGTTGGACTTAATAATGAGACTACTGAGGAGCAAGATAAGATTTGGCAAATCCAGAAAGAAAAAGAACAAGCATTAGCGCAAGTAATTAAATTTGTTGCTATTCCAAGCGAAAAGTCAGACTTATTTGATTTGTTGCTAATGGCTCAAACTGCATTTTTGTCCCCTACTACAGGGTTTTACTCGGCTGCTGCATATTATGCCAAATATCAAGAGGCACTTTTCAAAGCAAGAACTTTATTTGCAAATGAAGATAGCTTCCATGCTATAGTTAATAATGAGCAACAAGTAGAAACACAATTCAAACAAATTCATAAAAAACAACCTAAAGTAGGTTTAAAACCATCAGTAAAAGGGTGGATATCGTGGGCATGTGGTATGAGTGCTTGTATTGTTATTGGCTCTATTCTTGTAACTCTTAGAAATGCTGGGATAATATAGTTTTTAAAATCAAAATGTTAACACTTATATGATGCTCACTGATTACAAACTTACATATTTGAGTAATATCTTCTCGAAGATAGACAGAAAAGGCTTTGAGACCTATGTTATTGCTCGCATTTGGAATAAGTTGGATAATCTTGACATTGAGATTGTCAGCCAGCAATATGTAGAAAGAGAAAATGGCTACGCCCTGTTGGATTTATATTTTCCACAAATCAATTATGGTGTAGAAGTCAACGAGGCATACCATCTTTCACAACCAGAGGAAGATAAAATGCGCAAAAAAGAGGTGGAAATCTTAACAGGCGTTACCATCGTTGCTGTTGATTGCTCAAAGCCAATTGAGGATGTACACCAGCAAATCGATAAAGTGGTGGCAGAGATTAATAATCGCATAGCTCAAACCGCAAATTTCAAGCCATGGCATGTAGGTGCTTTGAACCCTGACAGTTACAAGGCAATGGGGATTCTCAAAGTAGAAGATAAGGTTATCTTATCCAATACGGATGATATTTGCACCATCTTTGAAACGAAAGTACCCAAAAGAGGTTTCTTGCGAGCAGGTGGTGTTCTACTTCCCAATGGCGATTTAGTGTGGTGGCCAAATGCCGTGCATCCGATATGGGCTAATGAGATGAAAGATAACGGCGAAACGATTGAAGAGTACAATAAGTCTGATGAGCAAAAACGTTCTCAACATGTAGAGAATTGTTTAGCACTCAATCAGCACCGCATAACCTTCTATCGTAAGAAAAATATCTTTGGGCAACACTATTATCGTTTTGTGGGAGTCTATGAAATGGATAAGAAGGAAAGTCGCCGAATCAACAAGTGTGTTTGGCGCAGAATAAGCACTGAATATAAGTTGTAATCCTACCGCTGCCACAAACAAGGCAGGCGGGCTTGACCGCCCACCTGCTTACCAGACCCCTCCTAACTCCCCTTCAAAGGGGAGGGATAAAATGAGGAAAAGTGTTCTTTGACGTATTGTAGAGAAAATAGCAATGGAGATTTCCGAAATGGCGATTATGATTATTCTGCTATTAACGGACAAAGCGCAAATAGTTCTAACGCAGATGCTGTTTCGGGAATAAGTTGCTCACGGGCAAAGTTCTTGGATTGATTATCCAATAACACTTCACCCAATCCCTGCATCAACATGCGTGAACTATACGAGCGCACTTTAGTTGCACATTGTTGCGCATACTCGCTAACCGACATACCTATACGCAGATGTACAATCTCTGCATTAATCTCTGTACGATTTTGCAAAAAGAACCACACATCGTATATGTCACGAGGTGTAATGCGTTCGCCTAATGCACACAATTTATGTGCAAACATATCCGATAGTGTCATCACGCGAATATCCGTGCCAAGCAATGAACGCACCTCATAATGATTAGGGTACTCACGATTACTCACCTCCACTTTCAACATTCGTTCGCCCTTGCCGTAATTGAGTACCAAGATTGGACCATAAAACTTCATGGCCTCATCATCAATCGTACCAAATTTGAGCAGCAAGTTGTGCAACTCGTTATAGACATACTCCGTTTTAGAAGCGTCTAACAGATTAAAATCCAAGTCGGTAGAAAAACGCGAGAGATTATGAAATATAATCAGCGAGGTGCCACCTTTGAAGGCAAGCAATTGACTGAGTTGTGGATGACGAAAGATAGCAAGTAGCACTTGCATCATGTAGTAGCGATGTTTGTTAGTATCCATAGTATTATTCTTTGATGGCACTTCTATAAATTAGTGCCCTTCAGTAACGCTTCCACGCGTTTGGTTAGTATCTTTGAATTATATGTTGGCAATATCTGACGCACCAAGTCTTTGTTCAGCGGATGTAGATTGTCAAAATAGCATTGTCCTGCGCTAAGATAAACCATATCCAAAAACGCACGCTCTGGTGTGGCAATAGCGATATTGTCGCGTTGCTCAATGCCTAACATGTTTGCCCATATCATGGGATTAATCTTACGGAATACATATGCTTGTCCATCCACCTCAATGGTACGGTTTTGGTAACTGATACAGGTAATCTCGGAACTATATTGAAAGGTAACGCCCGCGCGCGCAAGCACGTATTCCAACGATATATACGACGGACTAAGTAGCGTACAAGCCAATTCCTGTTCGTTGTATTTAGGCTTGGCATAGATGCCTTTGCGAGGATTAAGAAGTACTCCTTTTTTAGCATAATACATGAGTGAACGAGATAGCGATTCTCTATCTCGTGTATCGTCTTTTAACGCCAACCATTGTGATGTAAAGACTGTCCGTGAGTTTGATAATATTGTACTTAAAATATCCATTGTGAGCTATAACTGCAAATAATTTGTACTTTCAGCGCACAAAGGTACTACAAAAAATGCACATACGCAAGCAAAGCGAGCCTTTTTTTGAAAAATCATAGATTTATCTATTGAAGCAGCTTCTCTGCTACTCGTTGGAAGCTTGCTTACATAAGAGTATGCAGAGGGGCAGATTCATAAGGCGAAGCCGTATTTTTCAAAACAGGCGAGTGCGGCTGGAGTATGGGCTGCATTGAGCGAACGTAGCTACGGGGGAATTGCTGAGTAATAGTTTGAGCTTCTGCGAAAACTATTGCTCGGCAAGGCAGTGTCCGAAGGTACTACAAAAAATGCACATACGCAAGCATTTGGGCAAAAAAACGATATTTTTCTCTGCAATACTGCAATAGAACTAATTAATATGAACAATATAACAATACGATAATATAAACAACTAATACAATACTCAAAATTATGGCAGAAGTCAATGGAATGCGTATCGCTGTATTGAAGCGTACCGCAACAGCAAAAGTAACAGGAATCGTTAGAGGATTCCAGTATCAAAGTGAGTTTACTATCCCTACTCAAGTAGAGGAGAATGGAATGACTTTCCGAGTAACAGAGATAGATGATACCGCTTTCAGAAAATGTAGCGCGCTTACCTCTATCACTATCCCAGAGGGTATTGTGAGAATAGGAAAATTAGCATTCGCTGAATGCTCCAGTCTTACCTCCATCACTATCCCTAAGACCGTAACTCAGATAGATTGTGGTGGGATATGGATAGGAGACAATTATTACAGCGGACATCTATTTACCCACTGCCCATGTCTTACATCTATCGTCGTGGAAGAAGGTAATCCAAGATACAAGAGCATACAAAATGGTAATGGTATCATCGATAAAACGACTAATACCCTGATAGCAGGCGATCAAACGACCATTATTCCTGATAGCGTAACGAGCATTGCAAATTATGCTTTCAAGAGTTGCAACAAACTCACCTCTGTTACTATCCCTAACAGCGTAACGAGCATTGAAGAGAGGGCTTTCTGTGATTGCTCTGCTCTCACCTCTATTACTATTCCTAATAGCGTAACGAGTATTGGAAATTGTGCTTTTGAAGGATGCAACAAATTAACCTCTGTGACCATTGGTAATAGTGCGAATAATATTATAGGAGCATGTTTAGGAGGGAGATCTATTAATGTAGATGTTAATAATCCTAATTATTGTTCTATAGATGGAGTATTGTTTGATAAAAATCAAACTACGCTTATTAGATATCCAAGAAGTAAACAAGGCGCATACATAATTCCTAACAGCGTAACGAGCATTGGAGATCATGCTTTCTATAATTGCTATGCTCTCACCTCTATTACCATCCCTAACAGCGTAACGAGCATTGGAAAGTTTGCTTTCTATGATTGCGATGCTCTCACCTCTGTTACCATCCCTAACAGCGTAAGGAGCATTGAAAATAGTGCTTTCTCTTGGTGCTATGCTCTCACCTCTGTTACTATCCCTAACAGCGTAAGGAGCATTGGAGAGAAGGCTTTCTGTTGGTGCGATGCTCTCACCTCTGTGACCATAGAAAATGAGGAGGGCAAAGTAGCAATCGGTAAGGAAGCATTCCCTGGTAAAGCTAAAATCACCTATGTAGGTAAGCCCAAAGAGCAGCCTGCGAAACCTGCAGAAAAGGAAATTGCGCAAGCAAAACCAGAAGCGCCAAAAGCAACTACTCCAACCAATCCTGGTTTAGTCATTGATCTCGAGAAACTGATGGCTGCGGCATTGATAGATGGTGTAGTGACAGACAAAGAACGCGCTATTCTCATCAAGAAAGTGAAAGAGGCAGGCGGAGATGTGGATGAGTTTGAGATGCTGCTTGATGCTCGCATACATGAGACACAACAAAAGCAAGCGCAACAGCAACCTACGAAGCCTGTAGAAAAGGAGATACAACAAACGAAATCTCAGCCTACTCCTGAGGTACGCAAAGCAGAAGGCAGTCTTATAGACAGAATCAAAAACTTCTTCAAGTAAACTCCTTTTCCCCGAATGGGGATATAAACAAGGCAGGCGGGCTTGACCGCCCACCTGCTTACCAGACCCCTCCTAACTCCCCTTAAAGGGGAGGGATAAAATGAGGAAAAGTGTTCTTTGATGTATTGTAGAGAAAAATCTCAAATCGCAATCCTTACATGGACGGCGTGATAAACACTCGCCATGAGCCATCGGAATGACCGCGCTCGATATAATGCTTGTCTTGCAATTGGTTAACCAACTTTTTTACAGCTGACATGTTGATGCCTAATTCTTGCTGGATATGTTCCAATGTCAAGACTGGCTCTGTCATCATGAGCATTAAGATCTTGCTATAGTTAGAGGAACGGAATTCTACTTTTTCGCCATCATACCACCATAGATTCTCATCATGTTCAGTCAAAAAACAAACATTCGTATATACCTCATACGCCACTAATCGCTTGAAATACTGCACGAAAGGTCGAATCTCTTGTAGCGAAGCATGAGCACCGTCACTTGGTATATTACCAACAAACAAGTCTGCTGCATGTAGAGCCTCAAGATACTCGCTCTTATTGCGGCTGCGCACTACTATCATTGGATAATCATGTCGCGTAAGAATATAGTTAACCAATAGTCGTGCTATACGCCCATTACCATCTTCAAACGGGTGGATGCGGATATAACGGTAGTGAAACAATGCTGCTAACTCTACGGGTGAGTACTTGCCTTCCTGTTCTGCCTGATTATACCAATCCACCAAGTCTGTCATTAATGCAGGTGTTTCTTCAGGAGAAGCATACTCAAATCGATCGCCATAGCGAGTAATCACACTATTAGGGCGTGTCTTGTACTGTCCAGCATGAATCACATAGCTTGTTTGGTGCCCATTGCGTAATTGTTTATATACGGTATAATCTTCCCGTAATAAGGTATGGTGCAGTGTACGAATAAAATTAACCGTTAGTGGTGTCTCTTTAATAAGTGCTTCTTCTGACATCATTTTGAGCGTGACATTGCTCGCAGTCATATCTTGTATATCTTTTACATTGGCTTCGCCTATTACTTTTCCAAATAGCAACAATATCTCTGTTTGACCATAGGTCAGCGTGTTACCTTCAATATGGTTGCTATTGTAGTTAAAGTCAATGGTAAATCGACGACTCAACTTCTGTTGGTCGTTTTCAGTCAAGGGTTGCAGTTTGCGCCATGCCTCTATGGCTTTTTCAAGAGTTAAATACCTCATAGTAGATATTATTTTTGACAAATGTTTGCATTAAGGTGGCTGTTTAGCCACCATTTCAGCTGCAAAGGTACAACAAAAAATGCACATACGCAAGCAAAGCGAGCCTTTTTTTGAAAAATAATAGATTTTATCTATTGAAGCAGCTTCTCTGCTACTCGTTGGAAGCTTGCTTACATAAGAGTATGCAGAGGGGCAGATTCATAAGGCGAAGCCGTATTTTTCAAAACAGGCGAGTGCGACTGGAGTATGGGCTGCATTGAGCGAACGTAGCTACGGGGGAATTGCTGAGTAATAGTTTGAGCTTTTGTGAAAACAATTGCTCGGCAAGGCAGTGTCCGAAGGTACTACATTTATTTCACATACACAAGCATTTGGGCAAAAAAACAACGATTTTTCTCTGCAATACTGCAATAGAATTTGTTAATTAGAATAACTAAAACGCATAAATAACTAATCTAAAGTATGGCTACTTACAAAGACTTAATCCTGCAACATTGTGCAGAGATTGTGAGTCAAGTGTTGGATAATACGGAACGCTATCGGGTAGGGGCAGGTAAGATACCTGTACCCAAAGAACCTATACTCTATCGCTGGTGGTTTCACTCCGAATCAGAGGTAGTGAAATTGTTGCGTGAGTGGAAAAGCAAGGATAGTAAGGAGCCAACCAACTTGCTTGAAGGGGTATTGACAAAGAAGTTTCCTGACGGAGAAACCTACTATGCGCTGTATTTTGGCAAAAGTAATAAAGGCTATCGTCGTTATATACAGCATAGTACGGGCAATATTCACACCTCTACCCTGCGTAGAACTATCCATAGTCTGATGACGGATGAGGAATATAATAAACCCATTCACGAACCGCAGATTGATGAAATACTTAAAGGCTGCTATTTCGAGTGGGCGGTTATTGACAAGGAAGAAGAGAGCTTGGTAGAGTGCATCGAAGCGATATGCATTGTGCACGGCACCTATCCGCTCAATATCGATGGCAATCCCGCTATCAATGAGATATGGCGCGAATATATGATGAATGAGCGCGGTAAAGTGAAAGATAAAAAATAACATCAACAAAATACTGCATGAGACAATTATTCAACAAAATCTTCTTGAATGACAAGTTTATTCTCTGTGTTATTCTTCTAAACTCCTGCATTATCTATATGCAGGTAGCTGGTTATCAAAGCACAACTATTAGTGTCATAGATGTGACCTGTACGCTCATCTTCTTGATTGAAATGCTAATCAAGCATATTCATTTTGGAGTACGTGGTTATTGGCGCGAAGGTTGGAACAGACTAGACGGTACATTGGCATTGCTGTCTATTCCGTCTATCATTGAGTTGTTTATCCCTAATGGTTATGCCAGTCTGTCGATACTGATGATTTTCCGTCTATTGCGTGTGTTACGCTTCTTCCGTGTGCTGCATTTCTTCCCTAATTTTAGCAAACTGATTAAGGCGTTTACACAAGCCATGCGACAATCATATGCTATCTTGTTAAGTTTTGCAGTGATTATTGTCATCTTTGGGTTGCTCAATTGTAGCCTTTTTGGCGAAGCAGATCCAGAACACTTCCAAACGCCTCTGCGCTCTATTTATGCAGTTTTCCAAATATGCACAGTAGAAGGTTGGTACGAAATACCTAATACCGTTGCAGAGTATTATGGTGCTTCATCTATTGCGGCTGAGTTTGTACGCTTGTATTTTTGCGCATTGCTTATCTTAGGCGGTATTATTGGCATGTCATTCATCAACTCGATTTTTGTGGATGCTATGGTGGCAGACAACAACGATGATGTCATGACCAAACTCAATGAACTACAAAAGTCTATTGACGAATTAAAAGAAAAATCAAATATCAATCATTAACCCTTAAAAACTAATCATTATGAGTTTGGAGTATTACAAAAAGCAAATGGTAGATTTGCGCGCCAAATTGCAAAAAGAGAAAGACGCAAAGAAAAAAGACAACGAGCGTTATGCTGCTTTAGTAAAAGGTGCATCTTCGCCAAGTAGTAAGGCATATTATCGCAAGTCAAAAATTGACCACGCAGCTTCACACGACCGACAGATTGAATCAATCAAACGTCAGATTGAGAGTTGCAAAGAGTCTATCGGTCGAGCAGCCCCTCATCCTGCTCCCCGATGCGGATGCACAGCCGCTGTCGGTGTTCCTGTCCCAGATCAACGCCGGTGAGATCGGTCTTGCCTTCGCCATGGCGACGGTCTATATGATTCCGTCC
>JAFNUD010000073.1 GCA_017384225.1 Paludibacteraceae bacterium | reverse complement strand
TGTGTTTGGTTAATCGTCAAGTGCAAAGTCACAATACTATCGCAGCCATTAGCAGCAACGGTGGTGTAAACATACTCGCCACTTTGGGTGTAAGTTTTACCATTCCAACTATAGCTATCGCAGGCAATTATTATTTCCTCTGCGTACTGTGTTTGGTTGATCGTCAAGTGCAAGGTCTCTACGCGCTCACAACCTGCTGCGGTAGTCGTGTTGTAAGTATAGTCACCACTCTCAGTATAAGTCACGCCATGCCATACATACTCATCGCAAGCTACGGCAGTGTAGTCTTCATACTCAGACTTGTTAATAGTCAAGTGGAGAGTAATAATACTATCGCAACCATTGGCAGCAACGGTAGTGTAAATGTATTCGCCAGTTTGGGTATAGGTCAAGCCATTCCAATCATAACGATCGCAGGCAGTAATATGCACCTCTGAATAAGCAATTGGATTAACGGTCAAGTGGAGAGTTGCCTGTCTATTATTATAAATAGTAGTATATATACCCGATTCAGTATATGTTTTTCCACTTTTATCCCACACAAAGCTATCGCCATTGCATATGGTAATAAACTCTGGTTCCCAATTTTGGTATTCAGCCTCCACTACAAATGGTGAACTCGGATAGCCTATTACTTGTTGCGATTGAAATACAATCTGATTGGTGGACAGAGCTATTCTATCAGAAATAGGATCATATACCTTAAAGGTTATCGTTTCTCCTTTAGACTGATTACTACGAATACGTAAGTAGCCATATTCATTATTATCCACACTTCTCACATCCATCACACCGCGACATTCGTCATCGCAAAATGCAGCAACAGTATATGATGATAAGTCTGCAACATTTTCACCTTCCAAATGCAAAGCGACATATGCTGTCATATCATATTGGAAATCATATACATTTACTTTCCAATCAACACCAGAAGCCAAGATTTGGACATTAAACAGAAATAGTGTCAATAAACTTATTAATATATTCTTTCTCATAAGACTTGTATTTATAGAAGTGACCAGATTATTATTTCACATAGTATTTTTGTCCGCCTACAATATATAGACCTTGTGGTAATGCTTGCAAATCTACTATATTAGCATTATCGTTAAGCAGCACACCCAATACGGTATATATAGTCAATACTTGTTTTCCGCTTTCGGTATTTTGTACTCCTGTAGGTGCTTTAGCAGCTACATCAATGATATATGGTGCTTTTCGACTACCTACAATATCGCCATTGAATATAAGCATCTCATTCGCCACATACATCTCTCCTGTCACTTGATTTTCTATTACAAATGAGATATCTACAGTTTCTTCGCCATAGATGGTGATATAGTAGTACTCACCAACAGCCAATCCAATACCACGACAGTCATTACCACACATAGCATAAATGGTATAAAGACCATCGGTCATTTCCTGATTACCATTATACAATTTTGCAGTAATATTCATCGTGTTAGGATATTGGTGTATATCCACATCCTCCAGCTCATTATCAGTTGTAGCAATTGGTTTCTTAGGCAAACGAGCAGGTGTAGCATTTGCAGCGAAGTGATAGCTGAGTTGTTTCGAATCAGCCGACTTATACAGATATCCAGCACCTGGCATAAGGGAGGATATTGTACCTTGCCAATAGCCATCTGCAAATTCTGCGAAACCTTCTTGGGCTGTAATATAGTCACCTTCTGTAGGATTTTGGATTGCCGTTAGCGATTGCTCTTCGTAGTATGGATAGCCTATCCAATTCCAGCCCGTGTGCAATGTGATTGGATTAGAAGATGCATCATACAAATGTCCTTCTAATACACGAGCAAAAGCCATTGATGATTGTACCTTATATGCTACTCCACCCTCCAACGACTCGAAACCGCCAACAAGTCCAAAGACAGGATCTTTGATTATTTCATCTAATTGCGATACGATATGATCAGAGAAATTAGCAAATTCTTCCACTGCGATAGGTTCTTGAAGATAACTTGACAACCAATTCCAACCTTGATAAGCCACTAAGCGTTGGGTGTATATCTCGCGCACAAATTGTGCTGAGATAGTCATTGGTTGATTTACAGCTATATCCATCGTAGGGTTTGTGCCTACATTGACACCATTGATGAGCCAATGACTGAAAGTATATCCGTAATCTGGTGCTGGTTGTATGGAGAATGCGGTTCCAAATGGATAGATACCAGATACTACACCATCAATTGCACCACCAACTATATCAGAAGCAATAGTGATGGCATACATCTTCTCTGTAAAATTAGCTACTACTTGAACATCATCGCTCAACACCATATATTCCATAGTAGGTGTTGTAGATACAGTCTCTCCATTGATGGTCCAATTCACAAAGCTATAACCCTCAGCAGGGGTAGCAGAGAGTGTGACTATAGTACCATAATCTACTACATTACTTACTATGGTATTATTATCTGCGTCCACATAACTACACTTGATACTACCTGCTTTTTCTGGGTAAACCGATGTATGTAGCATAATACCATCCGTGTTATAAGCCAGCCAATTGGTAGATTTACCATAGCGACCAGTAAAGCCCTCTGCATCAGAAATTGTGTTGGATTGTACCGAAAGTAGATGGTAGCCATTTTTAACATTACCTGCCACTTTAGACAAATCTATTGTGAAGGTTTGGTTATCTTTGGTTGTCAAGACAACTTGGCTAATATCTACTTGCTTACCTTCGACTGTGAGTGTAAGGTCTTCTGCGGTGAAGGTGGTAGGGTCAATGGTTTTATTGAATGTAACCGTGAGTTTATTCAATGGTTTATCGAGAACAACACCTTCAGCAGGTACTCCATTGAACGAAGAAATTTCAAGGAACAAGTCTGGAGTTGGTTCAAAGGTTAACAGGTAACTTTCTGTAGCAATAGTAGGCATATCATCCACAAAATGGATACGATTTTCATAAAGCGGATCTTTTCCATCGCGCAAGGTACGGTCTGTTTGCCATATATTGCGCAGGCTTATAGATTCTCCATCTCGTTGGCGAGTAATGGACTTGAGTTCGGATAATCCGTATGTAGGATCGTATATACTACCATAGTTCCAACCTGGTTTTGATGGACTAACCGTCAAGGTATATTCGGTAGCAGATTGCTTAGAAAGGAAGGCTGATTGGGCAACAGCTACTTTCTCCACTAATCCATTTGAGAGATACATCATGTCAGGCAAATCTTCTGCATCCACTACATCATTCGCCATAAAGCCGACTATTTTTTGATCTGCGCGTATTACATCCACGCTACGAATCAACTCATGAATAGTCACCTCATTAAGGAGAGTAAGGTCAGGATTGCCATAACTTGTTACGTGAGTGGCTTCTACATTGTATTCTGTAAAATGTCCGAGCAAGGAGCTCTTGAGCCACCATTGTGCATAGGATGTGGAGTGAGCTGGTATATTTCCAAAATCAGTATCTACACTACCTCCTAATGCCATCACTTTGTCTTGGCCATTCAATTGTGAACTCATGATTTCAAAATCAATCAACAGACCTTTTTCGTTATCAATAATCTCTGGTTGATTGGTTGTCATACGCACATTCTTAGCATCGCCATAGCCCACATTGTTGATAAGGAGCGAGAACTCGGCTTCTTCACATGGTTCAACAGTTTCTGTGAGTGGATCATCGCCTATTACATCGCGTTGCATGAAATAGGTAAGATCCAAGTTTGGTGAAGGTTTTACAGTAAGACTCACTGGGTGTAGAGGTCGTGTCACTTCCAGACCTGTGAATGGATCAATATACGACAATGTTCCGCCAAATGAATATACCTTATCTACTGTTGGTGCAGCGTACTTGGTTGGGATAAAGAGTATGGTAGCGACACCTTCTTCTTGTGCTTGTAAGGTCCAACCATTCTCCAAATTCTTCTCACCAGTAAATCCTTTCAGGTCTTCCAAATTGATTTGGAACTCATGCGAAGTCGTTTGCTTGCCCGCTTCATCGGTAACATTCAAGGTGAGTTTAACATTTTCCATTGGAGTGCTTTCGTTACCGTTGAAGACAGTAAGTGTACCGCGGAAGGCTTGGCGTGTCATCACCATTTGTTGGGATATTTTGAGAGAAATGGTGGAGCAAACAGAGTTGGAGGCTCCATTTAATTTATCCTTAAATTCATTATACTTATCTCTTACCAACTCTTCAGTAGAAGAATATCCTAAACGAACACTCTCTTCCTCTGCATCCTTGATAACTGTCAACAAACTATCCATTTTTTGTTTGTCGATATAATTGTTGTTATCAATAGCTTGGTTATTATTCTTTTTGTTGGTATTATTGATCCTCTCTATGAATGTTGCCAATTGTTGATTTGTTATATTTTGTGGTTTACAATCATAGAAGTCTTCCGCAACCAACATATCTGAAGAGGTAGATTCGATTTTTTGCAAGAAAACGACTACTTGATCAGCAGGTGTCTTTTCTACCCAACTATAATCACCAAAATACACTTCGAACACTTCTTTAGACGCATTTAATTCTTCAACGCCATGTCTAACCCAATGCCTAAATTCCACAAAATATGAAGGTTCTCCCTCACATGGTTCAGTAAGCGATATTAAGCATCCTAGCGCATTTCCTATCCACCCGTATGGTGTAAAACAGCTAATCGCAGTAGCTACACAACCCGCGGTTGACCGCCAGTTGTATTGACCATCTACTAGGTCTCGACCGTGATCCCATCCGCACTTAAATGCGCCATATGCGCATCCCAATCCTGGAATAAATGAAATACCACATTCTATTAGTTTCAACGAGTAGTCTGTTATACAAGGATAACAACTCAAATCAATATTAACGGGACCATAATTACTTGTTCCACCATAGCCACTGCCTCCACCGGAACCACCAGGACGACCTAAACCGCCGCCGGAACCGCCAGAACCGCCGGAGCCACCAGAACCGCCACTTGGTGTGCTACCTTTTGGACAGCGACCTAAACGTGTATGCTTCCAGACCACATATTTTCGTTGCCATCCTTCGCAATATGAGAAATATATGGTACTGACAGATAGTACACATAGTTTCCTCTTACGAATAACAATAACTGAACCTAATGTAGGGTCTTTAGGTTTATCTGGGTCATTATAAGATGGATCATCTGGATCTGGAGTTCCATAATTTGGACCATCTGAATCTGGAGTTTCTGGACTTGGAAGTTCTGGATCTGGATTGGGGTCATTTGGATTAGGGTTCACGGATCCGCCACCACCAGTACTGCCATTTCCTGACTCTTCAGGATCAGGTAATAGCGTTAATTTTACAGGTATAGTGACAGAACGATTAGGCTCTAACGCGAACGGAGCAAAATGTGTTAATTGCTCTAATTTTATGTGTGGGTTATCATTTGGCAAATCTAACTGTACATCTTGAGCAGTTATTAATCCCTTATTAGTAAGTATTGCATTAAATATGAGCGATTCACCTACTGCCATATCTTCTACAGGGAGACTATCTGGCATAGACAGAACTACGACAGGAACAGGGACATTAGTTTCATAATCAACCGTGGTAGTTATCTCATATTCATCTTCCACTTCTGTTTCTTCGACCGTCCAAGTATATGTAATCGCTTCAATACCAATATTTACAACTAGTTTATTTTCTACGCCTGGGTCAACGAGAAGGTTGTTTCTATACGATTCATGCTTATCTGCAGTAACATATATCGCGTAATAACCTTCGGGTAATTCTACTGAGAATAGTCCGTTGGCATCTGTAAATCCTTCTGCAATTGTATTGCCGCGTGTTGGGTGTGAAATGACCACCTTAGCCCCTTGCACGTGTGGAGCTTCAGCTGTATAGTATGTATTCTCGTCGCATACATCCACGATTAGTGTACCTGTAGTTTCAGAAACAGGTTCTACTACATATCTCAAAGCAAGTCCATTGCCATTCTCGCAATTTATACCAATGGTACCTGTGACAGGCACATTGAGTTGCATATTTTCTGCAGGTTGCAATTTCAAGATAATCGTTGCAGTGTCACCACTAGCAAGTGAAGGCAATTCTCTTGGAGTATACGAACTCATCCATGATGGTAATTCTACAGTTATTTTTCCCGTTTCGCCTTTGCCAACGTTTTTGATATTGAACGCATAAGCACGAGATGTACCAAAAGTCATAGTAGTATTAATTGCACTAATATCAGTTTTTAGTGTAGCGATATAATTCGTACAATAGTGATATAAGGTAGTTGTTAATACTGCCCCTTCATTGGTAGTGATTTCTATAATTATCTTTTCCCAATCATTTCCTGGAGTTATTTCGGCAGATAAGATGCTATACTCTACTTCAACTGTTTGTCCCGCCTCTATCGTAGCAGGGCAAGTAATTTCCACCTGACAATGCTCGGGTTTGGATACGATTGTCGCTTGTACGCCAGTCAATGGTAGCGTGCTTGGATTCTGGATTCCAAAAGTACGGTCGTAAAGTTCATTGACATGAGTTTCACATGTAATATAACTATTATTACTACGCTTCAATCCATATATATCAAACGTTGCCAATTCATCGCGCAAATTCTCGCCAGGATAACAAGCTCCTACCACAAAACGTCCCATTTGTCCCCGTGATGGTGTGTAGCGTGTTTGGAATGTGCCTGCGTCATCAGTTGTAAGTTGCATTTTATGACGATAGCCATCGTTAATGATATACAACTCTATGGCTTGGTTGGCGATTTTATTACCATACAATTGTCCAGAGACAAGCACTGTATCATTTTGCTGATATACCGTTTTATCTGTTGCGATATCAAAACTATATGGCGATACTACTGCTATAGAGAGGACATCTGAAGTGTTGTTATTATAATTTAACTCTTTTACTTTCTTATCCTCATTCACCTTAGCATACAGTTTAAAGCCGCCTACTGCAGATGGGATAGTCGCTCTTCCCAGTAAGGTAGTAGAATCACCTATTTCTAATGCTGTTGAAAGGACCACAGAAGATAGTATATCTGTATTCAGATAGAAGTTGACTTTAGTGCCAGCAAACAATTCATAATTACCAGTATTTACCACTGTTACATTCAGACTAATCGTATCACCAGGATGCACTTCGCTATCGGATATGGTAATATCGGCTATTTGCGCATCTGGTAATGTCTGATCGCTGACCATAAACCAAACATTGGTTTTAGCATATCCTTCTGCCGATAGGGTTAGGATAGCCGTATAATCATCGCTTGTGGTAGCATTGCCTTTGGATTTCACATCGAATGTAGCAGAAGATTGACCAGCAGGAATAACTACGGTTGCTGGATATTCTAAATCTGCAGAATGGTCACTACTAATAGCTACGGTAATCGGTTTGTCTGTAGGCGTATTATGCGATACGGTGATTGTGATTACTCCACCCTCTTGCAATACCGAGCCCGATGTAACGCCCGCCAAGGTAGCTCCATCGTTATCATAGATAGTAAGCGGTGCGGTAGCGATACCCATTGATTCGCCGCTGGTGGCATTGCATGAGCACGACTTAGAGTAGATAGCAGCTGTGATGTTATATGTACGTTCACCGTCCACAACAGCATTGTCAATAGGACCTACATTCACATTGACTTCGCTAACACCAGCAGGCATTTCTAGTTCGTTTCTGCCATAATAAATACCCCCCTTAGAATCATCGTACAGACGCACAGTAAGTTTCTTATCAACATGATCTTTGCGGGTGATTTTAGCAGCAACAGACAACGGACCAGCAGCCTCTGAGATGGCATTAGGTGTCAGGGTGAGTTGTAGTTCGGGTATATCATTATCTATTACACTTACCTCAAGCGAAGCTGATTGATATTTAGCAGCAGAGAGCATCAATTGGCATGCGCGCTCTGGATTCGCTTGATCATCATCTACTGTAGGTATGCGTATTTCCATGCTGGTTTGTCCAGCAGGAAGAGTAACAGAAGTAGGTAGATCAAATACGCCTGTAATATCGGATGTAATTTTGATTTCCACATCGTGGTTCGATGCGCGTTGAGCGGTCAAAGATACTATCAACTCACTACCCTCTTGTATTGCAGGCGTGTTGGTCTCTACAGTCAATCTAGGATAAGTATCATCAGCAATGACGATATGTCCTGTGATTTCATTGTAGTTGTCTCCTGCCACATACAAAGTTACTATCGAATCATTATCCAAAGCTGCATTAGCTGTCAGATAAACATCTATAAATGCTCCGGCATGTCCTTGTTTGATTGTGATTGACTCGGGTAATACAATACGCGAATCTTCAGTGGCTGTCAGCGTAAATGTCTCTGATTGCGTGGTGTAGCCACTACGAATAAGTTTCCACCTGTAGAGAGTTTGCCCATTCTCTTCAAGGTAAGCAGTGGCAGGTTGCAACAATAGCGTTTTTTGAACAGTCAGCACATTGGCAGTAGACGCCTCGTTGTTGAATGCGTACCATGGATATTCTCCAGCATCGCTATTTGCCACAAGTTTTACGCGAATAGTGGCTTCGCCCTCTACTCCCAATTCGGCAGGCACAACGAGTTCTGCACTACGGCTTACCACAGCATTCACATTCAGTATCTCTTCGTAATAAACACTACCAATATATTTGCTGTATCCGTTAGGTGCATCCAAATAGATATTCTCTTTCCATCCTGCTTGTGCAGGCAATCCACCTACGTTAGCCACTTGCCAATTTACTACCACCTTTCCGTTAGGCGTAAGAGAATTGGTATTCACTGATACATTCGACACCTCAAAATCCGCAGAAGCGGCTACCGTGATGTTACCCACATGGAAATTGGTCATCAGATTATCACCCGTATTACCAGCGATAACTACATCGGATAAGGTCATTGGATAAGCCACCTGATCCTTCATCGTAGCTTCCGCAAAGAGCGGAACATATAGCAATATGCCCGTTCTGCCCACAACTGGTGAGTTGGTGGCAGAAAAGAGCATAGCCATATACTTGTTGTGCGCAATTTCTTTTATCACGAGTGAATGCGCAGAAGCGCGTTCCGTGAGTGTAGCGGCATCGGTTTGCAGCGAAAAGCCTTCTGCCAATTCGAGCGTGAACTGAACAGCCACAACATCTTCCGTATTATCTAAATAGATAGGCAGATTGATTGACTTGCCCGCTACTACAGATACATCAGGAATAGAAATTTCGTTCTTCTGAGCAAATATGCTCAACGAACTAAGTAGAAAAATAACTAATGCGGTTATCATGTTTTTCGTATTCATACTGCCTATTTTTTATTGATGATTATACACTTTGATATATTGATTATTGGATTTGATGATATACAATCCTTGTTGTTGCATACTATCATGTTTACGTCCAAGGACATCATAGATGAGCTGTTCGCTGGTAGTTTGTTCTATATTCTCCATCTCGGTAGGCGTGCGCTTGCCAGAGATAGATACAGCCACCATACGAGCTTCTGCATCAGACAACTCAGCTTGGGTTATTTCCACATTTCCTTGGCAATAACCAATGATAGCCTCTCCTGCAGGAATATAATTACCAGCGAGAGAATATGCTACCACCGATTGATGTGCTGTAGTTTGCTCCATACCTATACCATTTAGCAGCCATTGCACGTCGCCTATTGCACTGATTTGCAATGCCGCAATAGGTTGATTGGTAATCAGTTTGATAGTATTATTCTCTACTACTATCTCAGCATCGTAGGATACAGCACGTGCTTGAGAAACGATATGACGCATGGTTGCTGAGTCGGTATTGATGTCTGCCTTAGCAAGCAAGATATCCACTGTGCGAATCACATCTTGTACATTGATTCGGTTATCAGTATAAGTATCCGCAGCGGTTAAGTTGAATGCACAATTGTTATATCCGCCAAAGGCATACAAGATAGTGCTTTGCAAGTCAGCGACATTCACGCCATCTACAAAGTTAGCATCACCCATTTCAAAAGAGAGTGTCATACGGCAATAACTATCACGTGATACGTCGGCATAAGGATATGACAGATACAAGGTATCGCCGTTCTTTCCACGATATGCTTCGCCATTCAGACATGTTAGATAATCATTGGTCTTGTCAATCATGATTCCCCAAGGATCGTCATGCTTATAGGTATAATTAGGCGAGTAGTTGGTAATGTCAATTGCGACAGGTGATGTGAAATAGGTTTGTCCTAGGTGGTCATACAGCAGGATTGTAGGCAACTGCATTGGATCTACATTTAGATTACTCAAGTCAAGATGTACATAGTGATTGATATCTTGCTCTGACAAATCTACATGTATCTTTTTAGGTATCATCGGTACAACATCTTTCAAGCGGTTATTATTAGCCTGCAAGGTAGATAAATTAGGCATAAGTTTGCTCATCGCAGTGATAATACCCACATTGCCTGTAAATTGGTTGTAAGAAATATCCAAATCTGTCAAAGCCGATACGAAAGTAGGATTGGTAGCCACAAAGGTGGTCATATCAGTTTGTATCTTAGCGAAGGCATCACCCGTTAGTTGGTTATCCGCTAATGAGAGATATTCCAAGTGAGGCAATTGCAGTATCTTGGTTGGGAAAGTACCCATCAAGCCTTGCGAACTTAGGTCAATCTCAATGACATGTCCATTGTATAGTTCTACCCCACGCCATGAAGACACACTGGTTGATACATCCCATGGTGTTTGCCATGCATTGTTCGTAATGAGGTCTTCGCGAATTTCCTTCAAGAGTGCCCATTCGTCCTCGTATATAGGTTTGACCGTTAGGTGCAGTGTTACTACGCTATCGCAACCGTTGATGTCTTGCAAGGTTATGCTATATTCTCCTTCCTCAGTGTAAATCTCATCGTGCCACATGTACTCTTCGCCATCATAGATTGTTATCTCTTCTATTGTTTCTGGCACCTCTGGTAGAACAGTCAAATGCAGAGTGGCAATGATGCTATCGCAGTAATAATCATTGTAAATGACGGTCTCATAAACACCTGTCTCATCGTAGTATCCGTCTATCCAAGCATAATAATCACCGTAACAGATAGTAGCTGAATCAGTATATACTACAGGAGCGGTAGATACTGTAAGATCAAGAATATAAGTTACCGCACAACCATATTCATTTTCTTTTACTATTTCGAGGTATGTCGTTTCTGTATATTCCTCGCCATTTGCCTCCCAAAGGAATGTCTCACCATAGCAAATGGTCTCTATGGTGATTTCATCATCTATAGGAAGAATGGTTAAATTAAGGATTCCTACTACACAACCATCCTCGTTTTTGAGATTGTACGCACCACTTTCTGTATAAGTGACGCCATTCCAATCATACGAACCGCACGCCTCTACTATAATTTCTTCAACATCTACATATGCGACAGGGAACTCATAGTTCATTATCATATTTTCCTCGCAAGCTGTTTCTATCAGTAAGGTCATATAATAATAATCAGCATCACAAGGCACTATATCATTCGCTCCTTCTACCCACTCTACACGCACCACATCTGCGACAGTTTCCCTATCTATAGACTGATAGTAAGCCATAATTGCTTCTGCGGTACCAGTAGTATCTACAGGCTGACCTGCCACCAAGTGTGGCATTGCGCCTATTTGCTTCAACGCATACTCATCCAGTGTTTTTGGTGCTACAATTGGATTGATATAGAAGGTATAAATAGAATCCAATGTGGAATGCACTTGAACTACATCTTCCCAATATAGAGAAGAAGGCACTGAAGACATAATCACATGCGCTTCACCTGTAATAGGATCCACATACACTGAGCCATCGCAAACAAAATCTTCAAACCAAGCAAATGCATATCCTACCTCTTCTACAGATACCTTTAAGTAGATACCATCTATATTTGGCATATAGACTATGTATTTCGTTATTTCATCAAAATTTAACTCCATATTGGTGACACCTACTGGGAACCGTGCTTCGCCTTGCATAATCTTGAAACCATCACACGAGGTGTAATACTCTACCGATACATTGACTTGATCCCACAAATCATTTTCAATAGCGATATGGGTCAGTGTAGCATACTCTGTTATGGATGCTATATCTATTTTATGCCATACAGAAGATTGCAATTGCGATACTTTGACGCCATTGTACCAATCCAATTCTTTTACAGCTGAACAGATGTCAGGATATATCACCGATACGGTATTGTCGGCATAATTCCATACAAATGTATATTCACCCGCTATGTCTGTAGAGATAGAGGCATATATGGTAGAACTCTCAATGTGCTCAAACTGCCAATTTTGGCTATTATCGCGGGTCATCATGCCATCATAACTGGTGAACCAGTTGCCATCCACAACCATTTGGAAATCATAGGTAGTGTTTGCGTTGAGCGTAACAGAAACAGATGCTGTCAGTGAATCGGAATCCAATTGCAGTTCAGTAGCCGTATAATCCCAATCATTCATTGTACCGATGAGGAACACCTTAGGTATCACGACCGCTTCTTGTTGCAATTCCGCAGTTGCGGAGATAGTTTCTATGGAGAGATCTAAAGTAAAGGTAACAGTATAGATACCATCCTTATCAATAGAAAGCACTTGATTTGGTCCAGAAGGACGGCACCAATCCCACGAATGGTCTCTTACGACCTTGTATTCATAGGTACCAGCCACAAGTGATAAGTCCGTCTTTATGAGTTGATAGATGCCATCTTCCAGCAAAGTCATATTATTGGTAGTATCCGCCACATCCCAGTGAGAACCGAGTAGCCCAGAGGAACCAGCCACGGTATAGGTGCTTTGCACTACATTGTTCATCAACTCATCATATGTCCACCAACTGCCATTATAGTAGTATTTTCCAGCAGTCCATTGTAAATTATCGGTTTGCGCATTACTGTTATTGAAAATACAATGAGTGTATTGTCCTTGATTAGCCACGAAATAATAAACATCATAGCCATTCACTTGATAATTAGCATTAGCGGCAGCAACACCTGGCCAAGCGGCATTCACACTACCTATCTCTTCGTTCCATGCATATACATAGACACTATTCCAGTATTGCATATTGACAAAATAGATGGTATCTGTTTGAAGTTCTTCCACATTCTCTCCTTTTAATGAACCAGAAATAGTGACATCAAAAGTTAGCCCCAGCCAAGAATGTAGGACACCAGTAAGAGTGACAACGCTATCTACTACAGTGATAGTTGCTTCACCTTCTGCAAAGCCCCACCATGGATCTTCATCACCCAAGCCACCAACGGTAATAGTAACTGGCACATTGTATGGTTCGGTTGCCCCCATATTGTACTCAAGCACTTCTACCAACACAGGGTAAGTAATACCATCAGCCTCGTTCAACCAGTTGCCAGTCATCTTGAGTATATTATATTCATCAATTGCTACATTGGCATTTTCTATCTTAATAAGAATTGGAGAAGTCGAGTACATAGTAAGGTCAAAAGCATAAATCTCTGTATCATATGACGCCACAATACGCCCAGTAAACACATCGCCTTTCTCTACATCCGTAGATTTAGTGAGCGTACCCGACAAGAGTGTCAGTTCAATGCCATCAGTTCCTATATAGTAGTTTTCTAAATCCAGTGCATATTCCTTATTCTCTCCTGTATAATTAGAGAGGAATAACAACCAATTCATACCTAACACATCATCACTACCACTCAATTGCAAATAGGTCACTCCATCTGCCTCTACTTCTTCGGTTGCTAAATTGGCTATCTCTATTTCCAATACATCTACATAGTCCTCCCCATAGTTAGACCATACAACCTCTCCATCCCAACTATCTTCCATCATGGTAGCACAGTTCAAGTCTTGTGGAATGACAATATCTGCGGATCTATTCCAGTCATTGCCCCATATATTTTCACTCGTAGCGGGATTCATTCTCATAAATATCACATGGTCGTATTGTGATTTATCTACGACAAAGGAATATACGCCTTCTTCAGCATCTACCAATTGCATATCTACCCATATCCCCGTGTTCGTACTGCCATACAGATAAGCTGCAAAGCGAGCATCTGCCATCTTCCAATTGCTATTTGGAATAAAATACAACATCGTTGGTACTCCTTCTAAAATGGTAACAACACCATATTTCATTTCTGCCACACCGTTGTATTTGGTCAGTTTACCTATCATCTCCACTTTCATGCCAATCTCTACTCCACCTTCAGGAACCTGACAATAGTATGACATAAAGACGCTCTCTCCCTCGGCTGTGTCTGCGACATCGAACACTTGTTGTCCTGATGAAACAGGTTCTACATTGCCCGTAACATAAGCCACAATTCGGTATGTGCGCTCCGTCAAAACCCCATCGCCGCTTACCGCCAAAGCAATAGCAGAAGCTTCTGCACATGTGATGGTAGGAATCTTATAAAACTGTTGGCTTACCATCTTACTGGACTTATCCGTTGTTGCATTGTAGGCGATTGCTTTTACTAAAACATCCTCAGTGAGTGTAAAAGCACCCGTATATTTGATTGATTGTTTTGCAATAGGGTCACTACCATCAATGGTATAATAAATATCCAAACTATCCGCAGCAGCGATAGTCACCATGGTTGAATGAACAAATTCAATTGAGTCCCCACTAATGGCTGGTCGGGATACAACGCCTCCGGGTACGATATGTTTGTACAACAAGACATCTCCTTGTCCAGAACTATAGCACGAGAATACGCTTGCGCTGGAATTAAATCGCAACCAATTACGCTCGTTTTCACCTTGCGCCTTGATAGTAGCAATGTCATCGGCAATCGTAATCGCCCAACTGGCGTCATCGTCTTTTTCCTTCTTGGTCTTCAACTGATTGGAGATAGAAGAAGCAGCATACAAATAGCCACTATCCGTACTTAGGGCAAAGGTGCCGTCCTTTGTTCCTGGCTCCAGCGTCAGGATTTGTACATCTTCGCTAAGCGTGATTCGATTATCCGTTTTTACCACACTCGCTTGCGCCCGATTATTTCCTTTATCGGGACCCAATGCGCATGCGATATCCTTTGCCACAATAACCACTTGGTCGTCCAATAGCAAAGATGTAGCATCGGTGACTAATTCCCAATATTCATCCTGCGGCTCATCAGGTGTATCCCCACCCTCATCGGGAGTAGCATTTTCATCTATCTCATAAACTACTTTTAGGTAATTCACATAAAGTCGTGTATTGCTTGTTGTTCCCCAGCAATGACAAGTAACACTACTAGCAGACAATCCAGATAGCGTTGCTGTTGCATTTTTGGCTAAATCAAGACTTACAGAATCCATACTCTCCCCCACTTGCCACCTTATTTGCGTAGCCATAGCCGAACCGATAGTTACTTCGGTAATAATTGCCCCCGTCTTGGCTTCCAGAGTAATCGTGCCACCGCCTGTACCTTTACTATTCTGGTACAAACGTATTTGTTCACTATAGATTGCAGGATTGGATGTTCCACCACCTTTTCCTGTAGAATAAGAGATATAGTCATCCATTGTTGCAGCTACGGTTGCAAACGATGTCATCTCTACTTCCGCTCCTCGCATATTCGAAACTACGAACATCATGAAGAATAAAGATAAAAGCATGATTTTGTTTTTCATATTCGTGTATATTTAATTATTTATTTTTCAAATTTTCGTTTAGTGCTTTTCGTTAGCAAAACATGTTTTTCACAAAAAATAAAAGCGTGAAACCTCCATTGTCCGTTCTGTAAATAGAGGCTATCGCATTGCCTTGATATAAAAACCAACAACGCGAAGCCCACGCCGAATATAAAACGATAAAAACGCGGTGCGTATATACACACGCGCGAGTCCTTTAACATATACAAGGACAATAAGGATGTTTTATATCCCCGTAGAACGAACTATCGTTGCTAAGTTCTGAATATCAATTCGAAATTTGCGAGATTTCTATTTACCAGAACAAAGCGTAATAAACGCCTATTTTATAATATGTCCGCAAAACCACAGAGCGGCGGTTCAATATTGTTCCATATCGTTTAGAGTAGTTCAATATTGTTCTTTTACTCCGAGTTCGCGGCGCAAAGGTACAACATTATTTTTAATTATGCAAGAAGAAAGTGAAATAAATCACTAGTGTCCCATTAAAAATCGGGACGTTTAAAAATTAATTAACTTGTTGGCGGAATTAAAAAAAGTGTTCTTTGATGTAAAATAAGCAACAAAAAAAGTTGCACATATCGTTGATTTTTAGTAACTTTGTAGTTTCCTAATAAACAAAGTTTAACAACTAAATATCTTCATCATGCGCAACTTGGCTGCAAATTTCGGAAAAAATTCTTGACATATGCAAGAAATTTTCAAAAAATCTGGTAGATGAACGTGGAAATATGCCTCGCAGAGGAGTCATTCCTCGTTTTTCTGACCTCGAAGTTATCGCACTTAGCCTTACAGCAGAGAAATTCAGTGTGGATAGCGAGTCTTATTTATTTTCATTGTTAGAAGAATATAAGTCCGATATTCCCAACCTTATTTCTCGTCGCCAATTTAATGATCGTCGTAAGTTCACCGCCAACTTATGTGAACAAATACGAAAGAACATTGCTCTCGCGATTGATGCAGGCGAAGATATGTTTTGTGTTGATTCTAGACCAATACCCCTATGTCGTTTTGCTCGTGCAAAGCGTTGTAAATTAGGAAAAAACGATTATGCTACGGCACCGAGTTTTGGATATTGTGCATCGCAAAATTGTTACTTCTTTGGCTACAAATTGCATGCATTATGTGGTATTAATGGTGTGATACACTTGTATGACATGTCAAAAGCAAATGTGCATGATATTCACTATTTGCAAGACATTAAACACGAATATAGTCGCATTACCATAATCGGTGATAAAGGATATTTGAGTACATCCGTACAACTGGATCCATTCGAAACATCCGAAATCCGATTAGAAGTACCATACCAGTCGAATCAAAAGGATTGGCAACCAACTTTTCCTCCTTTTGCTAAAGCAAGGAAACGCGTGGAAACACTTTTCTCACAAATGGTAGACCAATTTATGTTATGTCGCAATTATGCTAAACAACAAGTAGGATTGTTTGCTCGGATTATCAGCAAAGTCAGCGCACTTACTATCCTGCAATATATCAACTTTATTAACAACAAACCCATTGGAAGAGGCAAATATGCGCTGGTTTAATTCCGCCAACGGGTAAAGTATTATGTGTTTTTTCTTCTTTATCATAATTTTTCCACCAACTCCTCCACGTCCTCTTCCGTGGTTGCCCAAGAGGTGACAAAGCGGACGGTTGTTTCTTTCTCGCCGCGAATACACCAGTCTTCAAACGACACACCCTTCTTGCGCAGATTATCCACCACTTCATTAGGCAACACAAAGAACTGCTGGTTCGTTGGAGAGTCTATCGCCACGCGGTAGCCCTTCTTGACAAATCCCTCGCGGATTCGTTGCGCCAGTGTTACAGCATGCGCACAGATGCGCTCGTATAGCTTATCGGTGAATAGCGTTAGGAACTGCACGCCCAAGATCCTGCCTTTGGCGCAAAGCGCACCGTGTTGCTTCACCAATGGGAAGAAATAGGGCAAAGTCTCTGGATTAGCAGCCACTACCGCTTCGCCGAACAGCAAGCCACACTTCGTTCCACCAATATAGAACACATCGCACAAACGCGCAATATCTGGCAGCATCACATCGCATTCCTCAGAAGCCAAAGCATAGCCCAAACGCGCACCGTCCATATAGAGCGGAATATGGTGCTTGTGGCACACTTCTGACAGTTGCTCCAACTCACTGAGTGAGTACAAGGTGCCGTACTCTGTAGGCATGGTGATGTAGAGCATTCCTGGCGCTACCATGTGCTCGTATGTCTCATCGCGGTAGAAGTCCGTGATATAGCTATCTACCTGCTCAGCAGTCAGTTTGCCGTCCTTTGTTGGCAGTGTCAATACCTTGTGTCCGCTATGTTCAATAGCGCCGCTCTCATGCACATTGATGTGTGCTTTCTCGGCTGCCAACACGCCCTCGTGACGGCGAAGTAGGGCATCAATGACTGTGGCATTGGTCTGCGTGCCGCCTTCCAGGAACTGCACTAAGGCATTGGGTGCAGAGCATGCAGTACGAATGACTTCTTTGGCTTGTTGCGTGTAGGGGTCGCAACCATAGCCAACCGTATGCTCCAGATTGGTTTCTACCAAACGGCGCAGCACCTCTGGATGCGCGCCTTCCATATAGTCGCTATCGAAGTAAATCATAGATTCCGAATTATGAATTTTGAGTTATTCTTGTGAGAGTTGCCTCTGCCAATGCCTTTCTTCCTGCTTCCGTCATCAATCCTCGGTGTTCTAAGTCGGCACAACGTTGTTTGTTGAGCTCCGTCCAGTGGCTACGTTTGCGGCGTGGCGACAGGCGTTGCGCCAATCTGCCATCGGGTAGGCGTTTCAAGGTGGAGTCAATCCATCCAAAGCACAAAGCCTCTTCCACCACATCGATATAGGGCAGGCAATCGCCACACTCCGCAGGGCGTTTTGCGCGGTACATGGCTATCCAACATTCCTTGTCCGAAGCGGCATGCTGCTCAAACCACTCACGCAACTGCGCACGGCGACTGAACTCGAGTAGGTAGGTGATTTCCATCTGTTATCTTCTCTTTGACCACGAACGTCCGCTGGAGGTGCTGTAGTAGAGTCCATTGGATGTTTGGGCAAGTAGTTCTCTGCCGCCGTCCATTAGGCATTGAAATTCACCACATGTACTACTTGTGTATCTGGACGACCAACTGCGTCCCTGCGAGGTGGAGTAGTATATGCCTTTGCTCGTAACTGCCAGCAATTCATTGCCGTAGGGTAAGAGGTCAATAAACTCGCCGCAGGAACTACTACTGTATCGCGTGGACCAGCTGCGACCTTGTGAAGTGGAATACTCAATGGTTTTCTTGGCAGGATTGATGCGAATCATCTCACTGCCCAACATGATCATTTGTGGCATATATGATATGATACTTTTGAATTATGTGTTTTATAATCAGGTTAGAATAGAGGTTGTTGTGTTTGTGTTTTGTTAGATTAAAATTATGCTGCAAAGGTACAATTTTTTTCGCATATATACAAATATTTCGGGCAAATATTTGGTCAAATCAGAAAAATTTTGTACCTTTGTCCAGGTTTATTTTTGGTTGCATGGATTTTAAGATTTTCGGTAATAGGCAAATGCCGCATCTTTTGTTGATTCCTGGTTTGGGAGTCTCTTGCGAGATATTCTTGCCATTGATTCAATTGCTGGAATCGCGTTTTTGCATTATTGTTGCTCAGGTGGATGGTTTTACCTTGGATAAGCCAACTGCCTTTACCTCCATTGATGACCAAGCATTGCAAGTGATCGACTATATTCAGAAGGAATGTCATGGGCATATTGCATGTGCTTATGGTCTTTCGTTAGGCGGTAAAATCCTGTCGCATGTGCTCGAACGCAACCAAATCTCGATTTCTCACGTTATTTTGGATGCCGCACCGCTCTTACCATTGCCTAAATGGCTGGTCAAACCGCTGAGCCATTTGCAGAGCCTTAATGTCTGGACTTGCTACCATTGGACTTCCTTTTGGCGATGGCTTTTTGCTTCACATTATTTTGATGTGTTGCTGGATGAATGTCGCAAAATATATCCGTTCGGTGGTAGAAGAGCGGTAATAGATGGTTATTACTCTGTTTATACGACCAAGTTGTGCGCCATAGCACCAACAGATGTCTATTATTGGTATGGCACAAAGGAAGCATTTATAGCTCGTATGCAGGCGAAGCATTTACTTTCTTTGCTTCCAATAGCGCATGTACAAATTTTCCCTGGCATGAATCATGGTCAGTTACTCATTGACCATCCCCACGAAGTTGCCCAAAGAATTGTTGATATTGCAAGTGCATGTATTTTTAGTGGACAATAGTGCATTTTTTTGAAAATTATCCCCCTAAAAAAAATGAAATTCAACAATTTATTCGTATCTTTGCAGAAAATTTAACACATGTTTGTCGAAGAACCTTGGAAATTCCCTGTCCGCACCACACAATAACCATACAATAACCACACAATAACCATACAATTCCTTACCCTGATACTATCACTGTATCACTATTTGAACCAAACCAATTATCTTTCAACAACTTAAATATTGTAAACCATACTTATCAAAATAGATTTTTCAGGTCATTTTTTCTCTCAAAAAATTTTTATATGTCGTTGATTTTTAGTAATTTTGCACTGCTTTTAAAAACAACGACCAATGAAGTTAAATATCAAGTACATATATGCAAGAAATTGAAGAAAAATTAACAAAAAAATAGGAGTTTGCACTAGAAAAGGGAACTTACACTAAAAAAATTACAATTTGTTATAGAAAATCAACCAAAATTATTGAAACGGCGAATGGAGCGAATTAAGTACAAATCTAACCAAAAGAATAGAAAGATAAAGATTTTCACCGTTTTATTTGTATAAATAAAAAAAAAGCAGTACCTTTGCACCCGCGTTCGGTCATCTCGCGTTATGACTGTCACTTGCGACATTAGGCGCTTGATACCTCCGCTCTTCCCTCGAGCTCACGAAACTCTCGGGATTTTTTGGTGTGACACCGAATCACTCAAAAACAAACACAGCATATAAACACTAAAAACAATAAAAACATGAATTTGAACGACAGAATTATTGCAGTCATTGGACTGGGTTATGTAGGATTGCCACTGGCAATTGAGTTTGGTAAGAAATACCGCGTTATCGGTTTTGACATCTATCAAGCCCGCGTAGATGAACTCAACCGCGGAGAAGACCACACCCTCGAGGCAGACCTTGTGGGTATGAAGCAAGCACGCAATGCTTACGAGACTACCAAGAAAATCGGTCTCACTTTCACTAGCGACATTGAAGACCTCAAACAAGTGAACACTTACATCGTGACCGTACCTACCCCTATTGATCAATTCAACAACCCTGATCTCACTCCACTTTTGAAAGCTAGTGAGACTATAGGCAAGACCCTCAACCAAGGTGACCTTGTGATCTACGAATCCACTGTATATCCAGGCTGCACCGAAGAGGACTGTGTACCTGTACTTGAGAAACACAGCGGTTTGAAATTTAACCAAGATTTCTACTGCGGCTACTCTCCAGAGCGCATCAACCCAGGTGATAAAGTGAACACACTCACCAAAATCAAAAAAATCACCTCTGGTTCCACCCCTGAGATTGCTGACCTCGTGGATGCACTATACAACTCTATCCTTGAGAACGGTACCCACAAAGCACCCAACATGAAAGTAGCAGAGGCAGCCAAAGCCGTAGAGAATAGCCAACGCGATGTGAACATCTCCTTCATGAACGAGCTCGCCCTCATCTGCGACCGCGTAGGCATCGACACCAACGACGTCATCGAGGCTGCTGGTAGCAAGTGGAACTTCCTCAAATACCGTCCAGGACTCGTAGGTGGACACTGTATTTCAGTTGACCCTTACTACTTGGCACACAAAGCTAAAGCATTAGGATATGCACCACAAGTCATCCTCTCTGGTCGCGCTGTAAACAATAGCATCGCTAAGTTCATCGCTGACAAGGTGCTGAAAATTATGATTCAAAAAGACCATAAGATTAAAGATTCTAACATCTTGATCTTAGGTGTAACCTTCAAGGAGAACTGCCCTGACTGCCGTAATACCAAGGTGATTGACATCGCTGCAGAGTTGGAAGACTTTGGTTGCAATGTAGATCTCTACGATCCATGGGCAAGCGCAGAAGTAGTGAAACACGAATACGGCAAAGACCTGATTGCAGGTATCGACCCTGACAAAAAGTATGCAGCTGTAGTTGCATGTGTGAGTCACAACCAATTTATGACCTTCGACTTCAAGAAGTACAAAGACCAAGGCGCAGTGATCTTCGACGTGAAAGACTTCGTAGATCGTAGCATAGTGGACGGAAGATTGTAAGCCACAAAACTACGTTACATGTCTTTTGGACGTTACATATAAATGTTCATAACGCAAAGCAGAAAACATCGCGCAAGCGACAAACAACGCAAATCAAACAACACTCGCATCGCGAGTAAATAACGTGAGTAAAACGAGCACAACAATGACAATAGCAGTAGCAGGAACGGGATATGTGGGACTATCAATAGCCACATTGCTATCACAACACCATAGCGTGTTGGCAGTGGACATCGTATCCGAAAAAGTAGAGATGATCAATCGACGTCAGTCGCCTATTCAAGACGAGTACATTGAGAAGTACTTCGCCGAGAAACAACTGAATCTGACCGCGACACTCGATGCCGCGATGGCATACCGTGAGGCGGAGTTTGTGGTTATCGCCGCACCAACCAACTACGATAGCCAAAAGAACTACTTCGACACCTCTGCCGTAGAGAGTGTCATTGAGTTGGTGATGCGCGTCAACCCCAATGCCATCATGGTCATTAAATCCACTATTCCCGTGGGTTATACTGAGTCAATACGCAAAACATTTGGGACAGAGAACATTTTGTTCTCGCCCGAGTTTTTGCGCGAAAGCAAAGCACTATACGACAACCTCTACCCTTCGCGCATCATCGTGGGCACCGACCTCAAAAACGAGCGATTAGTAACAGCCGCCAAGCAGTTTGCTGCCTTGCTACAAGAAGGAGCGATTAAACCCGATGTGGATACCCTCTTCATGGGTTTCACCGAAGCAGAGGCCGTGAAGTTGTTTGCCAATACGTATTTGGCACTGCGCGTGAGTTACTTCAACGAACTAGACACCTACGCCGAGATGAAAGGACTGGATACCCAGTCCATCATCAATGGTGTATGTCTCGACCCACGTATCGGCACGCACTACAACAATCCATCGTTTGGCTACGGCGGTTACTGTCTGCCTAAAGACACCAAGCAGCTGCTAGCTAACTACCAAGATGTGCCCGAGAATCTCATCGGTGCCATCGTGGATAGCAATCGCACACGCAAAGACTTCATCGCCGACCGCGTGCTGAGCAAAGCAGGATACTACGACTATTACAACAATGGTCAGTACAACGCACAAGAAGAGCATCCATGTGTCATAGGTGTGTATCGACTGACCATGAAGTCCAATTCAGACAACTTCCGCCAATCAAGTATCCAAGGCATCATGAAGCGCGTGAAAGCCAAAGGTGCACAGGTAATCATATACGAACCTACTCTACCCGACGGCACAACGTTCTTCGGCTCGTTGGTGGTGAACGACCTAAAGCAATTCAAAGAGCAATCGCAAGCCATCATTGCCAACCGCTACGACGCTTGCCTTGAGGACGTGAAAGAGAAAGTCTATACGAGAGATATTTTCCAGAGGGATTAGGCGATAAGGCGAGAGTTTAGCGGACACAGCAAAGCCGCTAAAGTTTAGAGATTAAAATTTATAAGGAGAGAGAAGTGACCAATTCGCAACGAATTATAGTTAATACAATGGCACAATATCTGCGCACAATAGTCAACGTGTGTTTGTCGTTGTATTCTACCCGATTAATACTATCCGCTTTAGGACAAAGCGACTACGGAGTATATTCTGTGGTTGCTGGCGTTGTGGCAATGTTGTCCTTTGTCACAAACGCATTGATAATTACTACGCAACGCTACTTATCGTTCCACCATGGCAAAAAAGATATGGGGCAAGTGAGGTTGGTATTTGGAAACAGTTGGCTGCTACACGTGTTCATGGGATTATTATTAGTCGCAGTACTCTGTATTATTGGTCCTTGGATTACACAAGAATTCCTAAATATAGAAGATGCTCGCAGGGGAGCTGCATTGTTTGTATATTTTGCAGCAGTAGTTATGCTATTTCTGAGTTTTATCACCGCCCCAGTACGAGCCTTATTTGTTGCGAGAGAAAATATCGTATATACTTCTATCATAGACGTATTGGATGGAGTGTTTAGATTGGTGATTGCCATATTACTAGCACGAATAACCTATGATCATTTGATTGCATACTCGAGCATGCTGATATGCATCTCCATTTTCAACATATTAGCTTTTTCTATATATGCTGGAATTAAGTTCCCCGAGTTTCACTTGCCCAAAATAAGTGAATTGGATAAAAAATACATCAAAGGATTGAGTAATTTTGCAGGTTGGACTATCTATTCTGCAGGCTGTATCATAGCCCGCAATCAAGGTATTTCGGTGGTCTTAAATCTATTTTATGGCACCATCGTCAATTCAGCCTATGGTGTCGCTCAACATGTCTCAGGAGCCGTTCAGTTTGTCTCCTCTTCGATTGTAAGTGCCATGAATCCCCAAATAATGAAGGCCGAAGGTGCAGGAGATCGACAAAAAATGTTACACCTATGCGAATTGGCAAGCAAATATTCATTCCTATTATTAGCTCTAGTGGCTATTCCATTAGTGGCTGAAATGGATACTATTTTACACCTGTGGCTGGGCGATGTACCAGAACATGCTATGATGTTTTGTAGGTTGATTCTCATCGCAGCTTTGTGCGATCAACTATCTTCAGGACTGACTTCTGCAAATCAAGCAATAGGCAAAATTCGCACATATAATCTTGTATTCTACACGTTGAAACTTAGCGTTGTCATTATTGGATGGATTTGCCTAAAAAACGAATTGCCTATCAGTTCGATTATGTGGACCTATGTGGGCATTGAGTTTATAGCCTCCCTGATACGCCTTCCTTTGATGAAGCGTATTGCAAACATCAACATTTTGCAATTTTGCAAACATGTCTTCATGCGTATTCTCACCCCATGCATATCCATCGCACTGACAAGCTATATGTGTGTTCATTATTTAGATTGCCCATGGCGTATTCTTATAACGATAGTATCTTCTTCTTTAGCAGGTATATTAGCCATTTGGGGAACAGCATTGACCGTGGACGAAAAAAAATATGTAAAGCAAACAATTACAAAAATAATTCATAAAAAATGGATAAACAGCTAACCAAACCATTACCTTTTTGGCATCTATTACTATATTTCATCACCTTGGGGTTTACCTTAATTAGTACCCCCAAGATTGGTTCTACATATGTCCTGTATGCTCGCGTCGTACAAGCCTTTGAGTTGTTTTTTTGTTTAGTACTATTTGTTCAAAATTTCAGACAGGGCATAAGATTAAATCGATATAACACATCTGTCAATCTATGGTGGTTTGTTTACACACTGATGATTTATTTATTTACTCTTCAAACGGTAGGACTAACTCCGTTATTTAAGTGGATGAATATCATTATATTCTTGCTATTAGGCAACTGCTATTGGAAAGATAATATGCAAGAAAGCGTAAGATACATGACAATTGTATCTTCATTCTTCATCTATTTAAATGCCATATTATTCATCCTGTATCCTGATGGCATTTGGGTAGATCAAGAATGGGTAGGTCGAGGCGATGCAAGGCGCTATTTATTTGGCAACTACAACCAAACAGGAGTTGTATGTCTAATAGGAATTACGCTTCAATCTATTCATTGTTTTGCAACAAAAAAAGGGTATTTTAATTTATTCTGTTTGATAGTAGTGTCATTGGCATCCGTCATATACGTAGGTTCGATGACCTCTACAGTATGTTTGAGTGTGTTGACATTCGGTATCTTATTTAGACGTAGTATAGCAAGAAACATGAAACTTATATTGTTGCTTTTCGTTGTTGTTTACGTACTATTTTTCACTTTTATCATCTGGAATGGCAATTCCATTGATGAGATCAGTTTGGCAACTCGATTCATAGAAGGCACCTTATCCAAAGATACCAGTTTTAGCAATCGCACAGATATATGGGCTAATTCCGTGGATAAAATAAAAGAAAGTCCTATCATCGGTTTTGGCGTTCAAAGTGTAGAATGGAATGACAAATACCTTGGGGGCTCTGGTCCGCACAACTTGTGGTTAATGTTGCTATTGCAGGGAGGAGTAGTACTATGTTTAGGATTTATCAGTATTATCGTTTATTCCGTGAAAGCAGCAATACGAGCTCATTCCGATTCTGCAAATGTAGCGATTATCGGATTGGGTATATTGCTTTTGATGTCTCTGTTTGAGACCTACGCCATTATAGTGATTTTCCTTTTCGTACAAATACTATATTATACATCTACCTTATCCGATCAAGAAGATACGTCTTTATAAGCAACAACAGTATGAAAATTCTATTTATTACATCTAGTACAACCACACATGGTGGAGGAAGTAAATCATTTCTTCAAATGTTACGAGGACTATTATCATATGGTATAGAACCTTTGGTGGTTGTACCTAATGATAAAGGTTTGTACCATGTATTGCAACAAGAAGGAATTTCATGTATGTCTCTGCGCCATCCCTATCGGATGTCAGTCTATCCCTCCACATCCACGTGGAGAGATAAAACCCTCTTTATTCCTAAGTTAATCTATAGTTTACTAATCAACAACTTAGCCACAATACAATTAATTAAAATAGCCAAACGCTTTCGCCCAGATATCATTCACACTAATGTCAGCGTAACCGCTATTGGTTATTATGTAGCGCGCAAGCTGAAGATTCCACATATTTGGCATGTACGCGAATATGCGGACTTAGATTTTAATTTCCATTACTACCCTTGTAAAAGGATTCAGCAAAAGCGTTACAAGCGTCCCAACTCCTATACTATTTGTATCACAAAAAACATACAAGCACACCATCAGCTACATGATTGGGATAATTCTACTGTGATATACAATGGTATCTTTTCACAAAAAGAATTATTTTATCATAAAAACAAAAAGCCATATTTCCTATTTGCAGGTAGGATAGAAAAAGCAAAAGGAATCTTGCCTTTGATAGATGCATACGCTACATACTGCAAGCAAACTCAATCGCCTCTACCATTGCATATAGCAGGTAGTGGTATGCCCGCATACGAAAAATTGGTAAAAGAAAAAATCAACGAATATGGTATTGCCGACAATGTAGTATTTTTAGGAATGAGAGATGACATATTATCGCTATATCGAGAAGCAAGAGCCATCGTAGTACCTTCTATATCGGAAGGTTTTGGCAGAATTACAGCCGAAGCCATGTTTTCTGGTTGTTTGGTTATTGGCAATAATACCGCTGGTACTAAAGAGCAATTTGATATAGGTAAACAGCTCAATGGTGATGAGATTGCGTATCGCTATGATACTAACGAGCAACTTGTTCAACACTTGCTTGATGTGACACATACTTCCTTTGACCTATTAGAACCTATGGTATTGCGAGGACAGAAGACCGCCTCTCTACTCTACTCCACAGAACAGCATGTAAAATATGTACATGAGTTTTATAAAGTCGTTGCTTCACATTCTAAGTATAAGACAAAAAGCGGACTGTAATAAGTATTAACTACCTAACAACTCTAAAATGAAACATGTATTATTGACTATCGGCAAGTTATTTTCATACATATGCCCACCTATTATACTTGAAAAATGGCAACGTATGAAAAGTTACATCTTCATGGGGTACAAATCGCGGTATTTTCAAGCCATAGGATCGCATTGCACATTGGGAGCACATACCACATATATTGGCGAACAATATATTACCATAGGAAATAACACGCACATGGGAGATTTCGGACGACTAACAGCTTATTCGTATTATCCATACACGAAACAAATATTCTCACCAGAAATTATTATTGGTGACAATTGTAGTATCGGCAGTCAGTCACACATTACTGCAATAAACAAAATTGTAATTGGCAACAATGTATTAACAGGTCCACGTGTATTAATTACCGACAATTCGCATGGCGCGTCTATTGATACGATTTTAGATACCCCCCCCAGCAAGAGAGAACTCGTCAGCAATGGTCCTGTGACCATTGAAGATAATGTTTGGATTGGTGAAGGGGCAATGATAATGCCTAATGTGACTATTGGGAAAGGTAGTATTATCGCTGCTAATAGCGTGGTTACCAAAGATATTCCTGCTTATTGTGTAGCAGCAGGTTCACCAGCAAAAATCATAAAAACACTAAGATAAAAACCATATGAACTTACACCAAAAAAACAAAGCACGCGTCATAGCATTCTATCTACCTCAGTTTCACCCTATACCAGAAAATGATAAGTGGTGGGGAAAAGGCTTTACAGAATGGACAAATGTAGCGAAAGCAAAACCTCTTTTCAAGGGACACTATCAACCTCGAGTGCCTGCAGATTTGGGCTTCTATGATCTGCGTGTGCCTGAAGTGCGCGAGCAACAAGCTCAAATGGCTCGTGAAGCTGGTATAGAAGGATTCTGCTATTGGCATTATTGGTTTGGTCGTGGCAAGATGCTATTAGAAAAACCTTTTCAAGAAGTATTAAAGAATGGAAAACCCGATTTTCCATTCTGTTTGGGTTGGGCTAATCATAGTTGGAAGACAGGAACTTGGACACGCGATGGAAGCAATCAAATGATTGCAGAACAAACATACGGCGGAGAAGAGGATTATCGCATCCATTTTGAATATGTATTACCCGCTTTTCAAGATCAGCGATATATTACAGTAGATGGAAAGCCTATCTTTGTTATCTTTGACCCTTATTCTTTACCAAAAGACTTTATTCCATACTGGAGAAAAAAAGCAGAAGAGAAGGGCTTGCCTGGTATCCACTTTGTAGGATATACATTCAATGCATTAGGTCGTCCTATTCACAATGCCAATGGAGAACAAATAACTGCAGGTTATTTTGATACAAATGAGGTATCGAAATACTATGCGTATATCACAGATGATTTAGGTTTTGATGCTGTAGTACCGATAGGAACTTATCGTGCAGAAATTTTAGCTAAAAACAAATATTGGTTTGCATTACAACGAAAACTATCTACAAAATTTAGTATTAACATTAGAAACTTGTACGATTATCAAAAGGTAATGCGCCATTATTATGCGCCAGAAGATGCTGCTGAAAACGTATATCCATCTCTTCTTCCTCAGTGGGATCGTACTGCCAGATCAGGAATGAATGGCATCTACATCAATAGTACTCCTGAAAAATTTGGAGAGACCATTGAGATTGCTTTAGGTTTAGTTAAACACAAGGAAGAGGAACACAAAATTCTATTTTTAAAGTCATGGAATGAATGGGCAGAAGGTAACTATGTAGAACCCGACCTAAAGTTTGGAACAGGTTTTTTGGATGTTTTACGTGAGAAACTTACAAAGTAATTATGAAGATTTTTATAATAGCAAGAGGTTATCCTTCAGACCAAGAGCCTACATGGGGATGCTTCGAAAAAGATCAGGCAGAAGCACTTGCAAAATTAGGGCATCACGTCACCTATTTAGGTGTGGATACGCGATTTCGCAAGCACAGACGTTCATTGGGGATGAAACACAATATCATCAACAATGTTTCTATATATATATTGGAATTTATTCCTTTTGCCTTATTGTTTTTCATTCCTAAAAGATTGAAGGAGAAATTTTATACCTATCTATATTATAAGGTCTTCAAACAAGCAATCAAACAAGAAGGAGTTCCAGATGTCTTGTATGCGCACTACTTGGGGTATATGAAATATGCCCTCTTATTCAGTAAGAAATATAACATTCCAGCTATTGGTCTTGAACATTGGAGCAAATTAGCTGCGAAGCGTATTCAACCTGATATGTTAAGTTTAGCACAACAAATATACCCACAGCTAAATCAACTAATCACGGTATCCAATTTCTTAAAAAACAACATACAGCGAAATATAGATGTAAACAACATACAAGTCGTTCCCAATTTGCTTGGGGACGAATTTACATACCAATCTAACAACACGAAACACCCACTGACCATAGTATCTGCTGGTCGATTAGTACCCAGCAAGCGTTTTGATTTACTTATTGACGCAGTACACCAAATACAGACATCGCTACCCAAGGAGTGGAAATTATTGATTATTGGAGGTGGGGATATGAAAACTGCATTGCAAGAACAAATAAATACACTACATCTTCAGGAACACATTCAACTATTAGGACAACAGACAAAAACAGAAATTGTGAGATTATTCCAACAAAGTGATATATTTGCATTACCCTCTCAAATGGAAACTTTTGGAGTAGTATATATCGAAGCTCTTGCCTGTGGGTTGCCTATCATAGCGACCAATTGTGGCGGTCCAAGCGATATTATTACGAAAGCAAATGGCATCCTAATTCCAAACGAGGATATAGAGGCTTTGAAAGAAGCTATTTTGCACATAAGCAATAATCTCAAAGATTACAATCGAGAAGCCATTGCAAAGGATTGCCAAGCACGTTTTGCCCCTGAAGTAATAGCCAAACGACTAACCACAATTTTTGAAGAAACAATAAAAACACATAAAGAGCAACAATAATTTGCATAAATCAAAAAAAAATTGTAACTTTGCGCGCTTTTGTATATTATTGGGATAATATCATTTTAACAGACTGGATATGTATAAAAAGTATTTCAAACGTGGTATTGATTTTACAATTGCATTTTTGGCATTAGCTATAATTGGATGGTTTATTTTGCTTGTAGCAATCATGCTGCATTTCGCAAACAAAGGTGCTGGAGCTTTTTTCTTGCAAGAACGTCCAGGAAAAGATGGCAAACCTTTCAAAGTCATGAAGTTTAAGACCATGACAGATGAGCGAGGAGCTGATGGAGAACTATTGCCTGATGTGCAGCGTATTACTAAAATAGGCAAACTCGTACGCTCATTGAGTATAGACGAACTGCCTCAGTTTATCAATGTTTTTAAAGGTGACATGTCACTAATCGGTCCTCGTCCGTTGCTCATGCACTATTTACCTTGGTACACTCCAGAACAAGCCAGACGACACGAAGTACGTCCAGGAATCACAGGATGGGCACAAGTCAATGGACGCAACCATTGTAAGTTAAGCAAAAAATTCGAACTTGACGTGTGGTATGTAGATCATTGTACCTTAGCTACAGACTTGAAAATTTGCAAAATGACAATATTAAATATCATCAAACGAGAAGACGTTGGAGAAGGTACTGGCAATATGGAAGAAGTGGATGATTTAGGATTTCACCAACGATATTTAGAACTTTTAGAACAGCGCAAAAAGAATGATTGAATTTGGTAGTGATTATCATTTGTGTAGCGAAAAACACACAGGAGGAAACACTTTGTTTGATGTGTTTCCAAATGTGCGTTTATATGCATGTGGTCGTCATGCGTTTTCTGCTCTACTTGGGCATCATGATTGGAAACGCATTTGGATACCTGCATACTTTTGCTACGAAGTGATTGCACATATTGAGCAACTACATATTACAGTCAAATTATACAACGATTTCCCAAACAATCCTAACGTAAAACAGACTATAGAATCTCTTCCTACTCAAGAAGGAGATGTGTTATTGCGGGTTAATTATTTTGGGATAGACCTAAGTACCCAAGCGTTGGATATTGACATTCCTATTATTGAGGACCACACACTGGGATTAAATAGCGAATGGGCAAAAAGCAGTACTGCAGACTGGTGTGTTGCTTCCTTGCGAAAATCTTTACCAATAGCTATAGGTGGAATGCTATGGTCACCCAAGCAACATACTTTACCCCAATCTGTAGAGCTTACAAACGAGGTCGTAGAATTGGCAGACAAACGCTATGAAGCAATGTCTTTAAAGACAGCTTATCTAAACCATCAATTCCACCAGAAAGATGTATTTCGTAATCTCTATATCGAAACCGAGCAACAAATTGAGACGCTGCAAGTATCGAGATTAGATAATAGATCAATTGAGATTATTGCACATCTAAACATCGAAACATGGATGAATATAAAAACAGAAAATTGGGAAACAGCACATCGCTTACTTACACTATATGCAATACGACATATCGAAAACGCCAAATCTCCTTTTTCTATCCTTTTGAAATGTGCATCAAATGAAGAAAGAGAACTATTGAGAAAGCACCTAATACAACGACATATATATCCTGCCATTCTATGGACCATGCCAGAAGATTCGCCATTTGACGAGGCTAAGGTATACGCCGACACAATGCTTAGTGTGCACTGTGACGCAAGATATGATTCGGACAACATCGTACACATTTGTAAACAAATTATCGGATTCTATGATTAAAATATATGACTTAATAGCGCATCAAGAATGGGACGACATTGTTCGTTCTTTTGCCGATTATGATGTATATTATCTGAGTGGATATGTGCGTGCATTCTACGCACACGGTGATGGCGAACCACAATTATTATACTACACCAGCGAACAACTACGTGCGATATATGTATATATGAAGCGCCCTACTACTATCACAAATGTATACGATAGTGTTACTCCATATGGATATGGTGGAGTATTATTTGAGGGAGACAAAGCAGATCAATCGCTATCTGACTTTTGGAAAGAATATGTACAAAAGATGAACGACGAAAATATTATTGACAACTTCGTAAGATATCATCCAGTATTAGAGAATGCCGTACACATGAAAGCCATTTCGCACGTTATCGATCTGGGAAACACGATTGCTCTAGACTTGTCCTCACCTGAGGTAATTTGGGAGAATATCACAAGCAAAAATAGAAATATTATACGAAAAGCACAAAAAAATAACATTCAAATTCATCACACAGAGGATTATTCTATATTTGAGCATTTTATTTCGATATACAACCAAACGATGCAGCGAGATAATGCGGAGGAATACTATTACTTTAAGGAGGATTTCTACAAAGCGATACACGATTACCTAAAAGGCAATTATCAAGTATTTTACGCTACATTAGACGACCAGATTATAGCAGTTAGTATCATTTTATACGCCAACAAACAAATACACTACCACTTATCTGGTTCCTTGAGCGAATATCGTAGTTTTGCGCCAACAAATCTATTGCTGTACGAAGTAGCATTATGGGGGCACCAACAAGGTTGCAAGACATTCCATCTGGGTGGAGGATTGGGATCTGGGAATGATAATCTATACAAATTCAAAGCTGCTTTTAACAGAAAAAGTGGATTGCAATTTTCAATTGGAAAACAAATTTTTAATCAAGCATTATACAATCAATTAGTAGAAGAACGCTTAGCAGAAGATCCTAACTTTGATCTTGAAGGCAAATACTTTCCACTATATCGTGCTAAATAATACTACAAGGGAATATGATGTCAACTTTAAAAAATAAAAAATTATTGATTATCGGAGGTGATAGTTTTTCTGTAGATATTGTAAAAACTGCCCAAAGTATGGGTATTTATACGATTGTTACAGACTGGTATGATACCAAACGCTCACCTGCAAAATTAGTGGCAGATGAATATTGGAATACCAGTATCGAAGATTATGACTCGCTAACTAAGCAAATCAAAGAGCACCATGTCGATGGTATTCTTACTGGTTTTACAGACTCTTATTTATTGGCATATCAGCACCTTTGCGAAATCAACAATTTGCCTTCCTATGGAACTAAAAAACAGTTTGAAATATTAACCAACAAAGCCCTATACAAAGAATGGTGTAAAAGGTTTAATGTTCCTACCATCCAACAATACAATGCGTCTGATACCAACATTCAATTTCCCGTAATCATTAAACCTGTAGATGGTAGTGGATCACGAGGACTGCATGTATGTCACAATCAAGAAGAGTTGCAGGACGCTATTGCCGCTTCAAAAAAATCTTCCAAACAAGGAGAGGTAATTATAGAGCGGTATATGGCAGGTCGCGAAGTTACCATATTCTGGACTTTTGTTGATGGAAAATATTATTTGTCTGCCATTGGAAATCGACATGTAAAACAAAACCAAGGTGAGAATGTAATACCGCTACCTGTTGGATACACATTCCCATCAGTTGTGATTCCAAAGTACCAAAGCGAGATTGAGGAACATGCCAAACAAATGTTTTCAGAGCTAGGCATTCAAAACGGCATGATGTTTATGCAATGTAAAGTAGAAGATGGCACATGCTATGTCTATGATATTGGATATCGTTTAACAGGCTCTATGGAATATAAGATATTGGAAGTGGTATCTGGCTACAATCCGCTGAAGATGCTTATCAACTTTGCATTGACAGGCAAAATGACGGATGAGGACATCAGCACAAAAGTGAATCCTGCGACTATGAGCCCATGTTACAATGTGTCATGTTTGTGCGCTCCAGGAACAATCGCAGAAATAAATGGATGCGATACATTGATGCAAGAAGATGGAGTAATCGATTCCATACTCACGCATTTCCCTGGTGAAACAATCACAGAGGAGATGAAAGGTTTGCTCACACAAATTACAGTGCGAGTATTGGGATCAGTAAAGAATCAAGAAGAATTATGCTCTACTATGCAGCATATCGGAGAAACAATACAAATAACATCCACGGATAATCGCCAACTACTATTACCTGGTATTCAACAAGAGGATATTGAAGGTATGGTGTTATAAAACATAAATATATGAAAAATATTTTAGTCACAGGAGCGTCAGGACTTTTGGGAAGTCACGTAGTAAAGCATTTGCTTGAACAAGATTGCCACATAATCGTATCTATACTTCCAGAGGAAAAATCAACATATCAACCATTAGAGGGTGTAGAAGTCATTCTTAACGATGATATATTCATAGGAAACTTACCACACATATCAAGTGTCATCAATTGTGCTTTTGCGAGAAGCAATCAGGCGCACGATCTTGCTTCTGCCATTGATTTTACTCAAAAACTGATTAACGGATTTAAGTTAGCACATGTGGATAGTGTGATTAACATATCATCACAAGGCGTATATAAACGATTGCCTGTAGGTGAGTTATCCATGGAAAACTCTCCTATTGAGCCTATCGATTTGTATAGCATGGCTAAATATGCCGTAGAAAAGACCTTTGAGACTTCTGGTTTATCAAATGTAACGAACATCCGGTTGGCCAGTATCAACATGAAACAACGCTTCTTGTATCACTTCGTACAAAAAGCAAAGCATCATGAGACAATCACGATTAATTCTCCTACACAATATGCCTCTATTTTGGATGTAGAGGATGCAGCAAAGGCATTAGCAAAATTGGCTCTATTACCAATCCAAGATAGAAAACCAGTGTATAACCTTGGTACTGGTAATCAAATATCACTCTTAGAATTGGCGAATTTGGTTAACGAAATCGGACAAGAATACGATGCACAAGCACAAATCATCATGCAAGACAATGGCGTTACCAATACGGCTGGTGTTGATATTTCGCTCATTTCACAAGATTGTGATTGGCAACCTATTGTAAGCTACGAACATATGATAGAAACATTCTATAATATGGACTAAAACAACATAATCAATATAACTTTAATCAACCTTGATAATATGCAAGCAATCATTTTGGCAGCAGGTATGGGAAAACGCCTTGGAGAATTGACCAAGGGTAATACCAAATGTATGGTGGAAGTTGGCGGTGAAACCCTCATTGCTCGTTTGTTGCGTCAGTTAGATAAACAACACTTAAGTAAAATCATTCTTGTCATTGGTTATAAAGCACAAGAGTTGAAAAATTACCTCGCAACAATACAGATTCAAACACCTGTAGAGTTTGTAGAGAATACAGTATACGACCAGACAAATAATATCTACTCACTCTACCTTGCTAAAGACTATCTCGTAGCTGAAGACACATTGTTATTTGAGTCCGATTTGATAATGGAAGATGCTGTTATCACCAAACTCCTACAATACCCATATCCAGATTTGGCATTGGTGGATAAATACGAGAGTTGGATGGATGGTACTGTGGTAACAATAGACGAAGAAAATCGTATTCAACGATTCATTCCTGGTAGTCAATTTAAATATGAAGAAATTCCATCCTATTACAAGACGGTCAATGTATATAAATTCTCTCAGCAGTTTTCTGCGACAATGTATGTGCCATTTTTGAAAGCATATTGCACAGCATTGGGTAAAAACGAATATTATGAACAAGTACTTCGCGTTATCACCATGCTTGATAATTCAGGTATGCGCGCATTGCCTTTAGAGGGAGAACAATGGTATGAGATAGATGATATACAAGACTTAGATATTGCAGAGTCTATTTTTACAGAGCGGCAATATGATTTGCTATGTTCGCGCTATGGTGGCTATTGGCGTTATCCTCATATGCTGGATTTTTGCTACTTAGTCAATCCTTATTTTCCAAACCGACGTTTGCGCGATGAATTAGCTGCTAGTTTCCAACGCCTATTGACTGAATATCCTTCAGGTCAACGTGTCAATAGCCTTTTAGCGGCTAAAGATTTTGGTGTAAAGCAAGATTATATCGCAGTAGGAAATGGTGCTGCTGAATTGATTAAGGTACTTTTTGAACAAGTACTCGGTAAAGTTGGTATAGTACGTCCTACTTTTGAAGAGTATCCTAATCGCTTGATGCCAGATCAAATAGTAGCATACGACACACAAGCACCTGATTTCTCTTACACTGCAGATGACTTGATGAACTATTTTGAGGATAAAAAGATTTGGTCATTACTACTAATCAACCCTGATAATCCTACAGGAAACTACATACCATATGCCGATTGCTTACGCTTAGCCCAATGGTGCGAAGAACGCGATATTACTTTTGTTTTGGACGAGAGTTTTATTGATTTTTCTACCGAACATCCCACATTCTTTAATAATGAAATATTAGAGAAATTCCCACACTTGATCGTCATCAAAAGTATATCCAAATCATATGGTGTTCCTGGCTTGCGTTTAGGTTTGATAGCGACGTCAAATATCACTTTGATGCAAAACATTCGTCGTTCTGTATCAATATGGAACATTAACTCCTTTGGCGAATTCTTCTTGCAAATTTTAGGCAAATATGAGAAAAACTATCTGCAAGCAATGGATACATTCCGTGCAGAACGACTACGTTACGTGGAGCAATTGCAAACCATTGACTACTTACGTGTCATTCCATCTGAAGCCAATTATGTATTATGTGAAGTACTCACACCTCATACACCACGTGAGTTAGCCATCCATTTATTGAAAAAAGCCAATATCCTTATCAAGGATTGTACTTCCAAATGTAATGCTCCATTTATTCGTTTGGCAGTACGTGATACGAAAGATAACAATCGTTTAATCGAAACATTAAAATCACTATAATGTTTACTAACAAACGAATATGCATTTGTGGAGGCGGAGGTTTGGGTCATACTTGCGCCGCTGTATTATCATCACATCCTGAGATAGAAGTGATGATGTACACTCAACATCCTGAAAAGTGGCAACAACAATTCATCGTTGATGATCCTAATGGTAAGCAATATCATGGTCATCTAACAACGATAAGCAATGATCCGAGTTTGGTAATAACAACAGCTGATATAATTTTACTCTGTTTGCCTGCCTTTTTAGTAGAACAAACCTTACAAACTATCAAGCCATATTTATCTACCAAAGCAATTATTGGTTCTGTAGTTGGTAATACGGGTTTTTTCCTATTCGCTCACAAAATACTTAAAAACACCAATACTGGGTTATTTGCATTCCAACGCGTACCATACATATCAAGAGTGGTTGAATATGGAAAAAGAGCTGCATTATTAGGTTACAAGAACGAACTTCACATCGCAGTGGAAAATATCTCCGAACCACAAAAATTTAGTAACGAAATAAGCGCACTATTCTGCACAAAAACCCAACTTGTAGATTCTTTCTATGAGGTAACTTTGAGCAATAGTAACCCTATTCTTCATACAGGTCGCCTATATACGATGTGGAAAGATTGGGCAGGAGAATCATATCCAGAAAAATCTTTATTCTATTATGATTGGACTGATGAAACATCAGAATTACTAATCAAAATGGACCAAGAATTTTTCCAACTATTACAGGTGCTTGGTGTATCAACAGTACACCTACCTACATTATTGCAACACTACGAAGTAAGCAACGCGAACGAACTTACCAACAAAATAAAAAACATCCAATCATTTGCTACGATTCAATCTCCCATGAAAGAAAAAGATGGAAGATGGATTCCTGATTTTACAAGCCGCTATTTCACGGAGGATTTTCCTTTTGGTTTACAATTTATATATAATCTGGCACGCAAACACAATCTTAGCACACCCAATATTGATAAGGTATATCACTGGGGAATGAGTAAAATAAACAACGAATAACTACATACTAATCATTTATGGATAAATTAATTTCATTGACAGATGTTTCTCAAGAAGAATTGAGACGTTGGCAGTTAAAGTTATTAGATATATTAGTGTATTTTAAAGATTTCTGCGAAAAGCACAATCTGACATTCTACCTGTCATATGGTACTATGTTGGGTGCTGTTCGACATAATGGATTTATTCCTTGGGATGATGATATTGATGTATCTATGCCACGTGAAGATTATGATAAGTTGTATGACTTATGGGAGAAACACGCTGATAAAACAAGATTCTCTTGCTGCAAAACTACTAAGGGTAATTGCATCTATTTTCCTATGACGCTCATACGAGACAACAACACCACGTGCATTTATGAGCATAGCAAGCATTTGGATCTTTGTCATGGATTGAAAATAGATGTCGAGTTTTTGGATGGGGTACCTAATAGTTCGTTCCTACGAATGAAGCAAGTATTCTTTGCTCGCATGTATGCACTATTTTCTACTCAAAGAGTGCCTAATGCGGTATATAAATCGGGTCGTTCCGCTATACGCATCATAGCAAAAACGCTATTGACTATATTCCGTTCGGCTAAAGTCAGAGACTTTATCTGGATGTATTCAGAAAAACAAATAAAAAAATACAACTTCTCATCATGCCAATATATTCGCCACTTAGGGTTAAGATTGCAAAAAAAAGAATGGTACAAAGATGTCATCTATATGGATTTTGAGGGACATAAAATGCCTGTGCCAGTGGGATATGATGAAATATTAAGATCTGCATATGGCGACTATATGCAACTTCCACCTATAGAAGGTAGAATACCAATTACAAAGGTGGTCTTTTATGATCTTGAAAATGGATATAAGAAATACAAAGGAATTCATTATTGTGTAGAATCTAATAAGGATAACAATTTATGAGAAAAATGATTTACCTCTGTTTGGCACATATGTCAGAAGAGGGATTGGAGCAAAAATATATCAAAGAGGCATTCGATACCAATTGGGTTGTGCCTTTGGGACCAAACGTCAATGGATTTGAGGAAGACCTCAAGCAGTTTGTTGGTACTGATCAACAAGGACAAAAAAAAGAGGTAGTTGCACTCTCTGCGGGTACAGCTGCTGTACACTTGGCGTTGATTGCATGCGGTGTGAAAGCAGGTGATGAGGTGTGTGTACAATCGTTCACATTCTGCGCCTCCTCCCACCCCATTACCTACTTAGGAGCGAAACCTGTATTCATTGATTCAGAGAGAGATACTTGGAATATGGATCCCGAACTATTAGAGAAAGCCATTTTGGATCGTATCGAAAAAACGGGCAAGAAACCTAAAGCCATTATCCCTGTAGCACTCTATGGTATGCCATATGATTGTGAACGTATCATGGAAATTGCTAACAAATACGACATTCCTGTAATCGAAGATGCTGCAGAGGGATTTGGTTCGAAGTTCAAAGGACAAATGTTAGGTACCTTTGGCAAGTTCGGTGTACTTTCATTCAATGGAAATAAGATGATTACTACCTCTGGTGGCGGTGCACTGGTGTGCGAGACCGCAGAACTCAAAAACCAAATCATGTGGTATGCCACCCAAGCTCGCGAAGCATATCCCTACTATCAACACGAAGAAGTTGGTTACAACTATCGCATGTCTAATATTTGCGCAGGCATTGGTCGTGGGCAAATGACAATCGCGAATGATCATATTACACATCATAAGCACGTACAAGCCTTGTATGAAAAATTGCTAGCAGATGTAAAGGGAGTTACATTACACAAAGCACCTTCAGAGGCATATGACTCCAATTATTGGCTATGCACCATAGAGCTTGACCCTACATTACGAATCAAAGGGCAAGAGAATGCATATAAAGAGGTGATAAAGAGTGCTGTAGGTGGTGCGGCAGGTGTGATTCATGCCGTAGATACAGCTACAACAGATTGCCAACCCAACGACAATGTAGAAGCACTGCGTGTATATATGCTAGAAGCAAAAATCGAAGCACGACCTGTATGGAAGCCTATGCACAAGCAACCTGTCTATAAGAATGCTCCTGCATATATAAACGGAGTGAGCGAAGATATATTCAAAGTGGGTATGTGTTTGCCAGCAGGTCCATATGTGACAGATGAAGATGTACACTATATTGTAGAAACAATCAAATCTGCAATTATCCTATAGTCCTAAAAATAAAACGCATGACAATTATGAAAAAAATCAAAGAAATATTTAAGACAGATATGTTTTCACATTGGATAAACATAGGATACCTGCCTCGTTGGGGTGTATTGTTGCTGGACTTATTGATTGTATTGATTGCAATCGTCATTAGTTACTTAATCGGTAGTCAGTTGCTTAGCTACAACTTGAGTGCTCGTTTGCCTATGTGGGAACAAGCATTAACCATAATGGCTGTACAATGTATATTTTTCTGGGTATTTCATACCTATTCAGGGATTCTGCGCTATTCAACATTTATTGACATCCTTAAAGTTGCCACATCGGTAAGTACTACTGGTATATTTTTGCTGATTATCAATTTGATTATTCGATATGCAACTAATTTCGCAAATCCACCATTTTTCACCTCGGTATTAGTAATATACATATTTGTATGTATCACCCTATTATTCGGATGGCGTGTGGCTATTAAAACATCTTTTGAATATTTCTCGCATATCTCTAAAGGTGTGGAGCGAGTACTTATTTATGGTACCAAATCTGCAGGACTATCAATCGCGAAAATGTTGCAAACCAATTTGGAAAGCAAATATCGCCCTATTGGTTTTATAGCAGATGAGCACGACAATATTCATCATGATTTATTGGGTTTGAAGGTATATCCTATTAATTCAGAATTAGTCGATATTCTAAAACGACATCGCATTCGATACGTCATCATTTCCCCCTTAAAAATGAAGCAAATCAATCCTCTAAAGGATTTAAAGATATTTATTGATAATGGTATCAATATCTTGACAACTCCGTATTTCACGGATTTTTCTGCAAAAAAGAATCATGATATAGAAAAAGTAGTAGGACGAATAGAGTCTATACGTGTTGAAGATTTGTTAGAACGTCCAACTATAGATATAGATACAGATAATGTAGGAACTATTATCAATGGAAAAACGGTGATGGTAACAGGCGCTGCAGGTAGTATTGGTAGCGAAATTGTACGCCAATTAACTACTTTTAAGCCACAGACTATTGTACTATTTGAGTTGGCAGAATCACCTCTCCATGATCTGACAGTTGATCTACGCAACACATACCCAGACCAGCAGTTTGTACCTGTGATTGCAGACGTGAGAAATTTGGACATGGTAAAAGAAGTTTTCGAAGAGTATCACCCCAGTATCGTATTCCATGCTGCAGCTTATAAGCATGTACCTTTGATGGAAGATTTTCCAGCACAAGCGATATTGGCAAATGTGTTAGGTACTAAGAATGTTGCAGATATGGCTATTCAATATAAAACTAAGCGCTTTTTAATGGTATCCACTGATAAAGCAGTGAATCCTACTAATGTAATGGGTGCTTCAAAGCGTATTGCTGAAATCTACGTGCAATCGCTATTCTTGCAACAGGTAAAAGAAGATGCCAATTGTACAAAATTTATCACCACACGTTTTGGTAATGTATTGGGTAGTAACGGTTCTGTCGTTCCATTTTTCAAAAAGCAAATAGCAGCAGGAGGTCCTATCACGGTAACCCACCCTGATATTATTCGCTATTTTATGACTATTCCAGAAGCTAGTTGCCTAGTCTTAGAAGCAGCTACGTTAGGCAATGGAGGTGAAATATTCTGCTTTGACATGGGACAACCTGTCAAAATTGCTGATTTAGCAAAAAACATGATTCGTTTAGCTGGTTTTGAGCCTGGAAAAGATATTAAAATTACCTATACAGGATTACGCCCTGGTGAGAAACTATACGAAGAATTGCTAAATCAAAAAGAAACAACAATACCTACAAAGAATAAAAAAATTCTTGTAGCAAAAGTTCGTGAGTATGATTATAAAAGAGTAGCACAAGATGTGGACAATTTAATTACTTTAGCTAAGCATGGAAAGGTCTTCCCTACTGTAAGATTGATGAAACAAATTGTCCCTGAATTTAAAAGCAAAAATTCTGTATATGAAGATTTGGATGTTTAATCAATTAAACAACGCAACGTAATGGCATTTTTTGGATTATTTGGAAAAGAGAAAAAAGAAACCCTAGACAAGGGATTAGAGAAATCAAAAGAATCGGTATGGGGCAAGATTAGTCGTGCAGTAGCAGGTAAGACTACTATTGATGATGAAGTTCTTGACAATATGGAAGAGGCGCTCATCACCTCCGATGTCGGTGTGGAAACCACACTGCGTATTATAGAGCGACTACAAGAGCGTGTAAAGAAAGATAAATACCTTGGAACTGCCGAACTCAATCATATTTTGGTGGACGAAGTCGCATCGCTATTGGCAGAAAACAATTCTATGCAAGTGTTGGATTTTTCAGATCCATTACCTTGCAAGCCATACGTGATTATGGTAGTAGGCGTAAATGGTGTAGGCAAAACTACCACTATCGGCAAACTAGCACACCAATATAAGCAAGCAGGTAAGAAAGTATATTTGGGTGCAGCCGACACTTTCCGCGCAGCCGCTGTGGAGCAACTATGTATTTGGGGAGAGCGCGTAGGCGTACCTGTAATCAAACAACAACAAGGATCCGATCCTGCTAGTGTAGCGTTTGATACACTATCCAGTGCAAAAGCTAATGATGCGGATGTAGTTCTGATTGACACCGCAGGACGTTTGCACAACAAAATCAACCTGATGAACGAACTCACAAAAATCAAGAACGTGATGCAAAAAGTAGTTCCAGATGCACCTCATGATGTAATGCTCGTCTTAGATGGTAGCACTGGACAAAATGCTTTTGAGCAAGCCAAACAATTTACCAAAGCCACACAAGTTAGTTCGTTGGCAATCACCAAACTAGATGGTACAGCCAAAGGTGGCGTAGTAATTGGCATCAGCGATCAGTTTAAAATACCTGTACGATACATCGGATTAGGAGAACAGATGACCGATTTACAAGTATTTGATAGAGAAGAGTTTGTAAAGTCGCTATTACAAATCCAGTAATTTATAAAAGACGAACCGCAGGAGAATATCCTGCGGTTCGCTTTTTATAAGAGAATCACATTATAGCTGTGCCTCATACTCTTTCATGCACGCTACCAATGCCTCCGCACTTTCCAGTGGCAATGCGTTGTAAGTACTTGCACGGAAACCACCTACCAAGCGGTGTCCCTTAATACCCACCATACCCTTAGCGGTAGCAAACTTAAAGAAGTCGTCTTGCAAGTGAGCATATTCTGGCTTCAAAACAAAGCAAATATTCATCAATGAGCGGTCTTCTGCCTTAGCAGTACCCTCGAAAATCTTGCTCTCGTCAATTGCCTTGTAAATCACCTCTGCCTTCTCAATATTGCGTTTGAGCGCAGCCTCAAGACCACCATTAGCTTTCAACCAGCGCAGCGTGAGCAATGCGGTGTAGATAGGCAATACAGGAGGAGTATTGAACATACTGCCGTTCTCAACGTGTGTGCGATAGTCAAGCATGGTTGGGATATAACGACTCACCTTACCGAGCAATGCCTCTTTCACGATAACGAAAGTTACACCCGCAGGCGCAAGGTTCTTCTGTGCGCCACCGTAAATCATATCGTATTGGCTTACATCAATAGGACGAGCAAAAATGTCAGACGACATATCTGCAATCAAAGGTACATTGCCTTTCTTCTCGTAGATAACTTTCAATTTCTCGTCATTAATCTCGGTGCCATAGATGGTATTATTGGTAGTAATATGCAAATAATCAGCATCTTGTGGCACCTCAAAATCCATAGGGATATGGGTAAAGTTGTCCGCAGCAGAAGTAGCAACTTCTACCACTTCACCAAAAGCCTTAGCCTCTTTAATAGCTTTCTTTGACCATACACCGGTATTGAGGTAAGCAGCTTTCTTCTCAAGGCAGTTGAAAGGTACCATGCAGAATTGCATGCTCGCACCACCACCGAGGAAAATCACGCGGTAACCCTCTGGAATACCGAGAAGCTCTTTCATCAACGCCTCTGCCTCATCGAGAACTGGTTGAAAATACTTAGCACGGTGAGAGATTTCCAAAATACTCAAACCCTCGCCTTGAAAATCGATAACAGCTTCAGCTGTTTGCTTAATAACTTCAGCAGGCAGGATACTTGGTCCTGCGTTAAAATTGTATTTTTTCATGATTTATTTATGGTTTTTCGTCATTTTCCATTTACTATCATTGCCCGCAATAATTTCGGTGTCGGCTTTCTTAACTGCCTCTTTGATAGCGTCTTTGACTTTCTTAGCCGCATCCTTAACATTCTCAACCACCTCTTCTACAAGGTCAGCCTTTTCTAGCCAGCAGAGCGCATCTCCCTTAACAGCAGTAGCACCTTGCTCTTTCTCGATAGAAACTACACGGCAGTGGCAGTAAGCACGGATAGGCTCGATGCCGTGAGGTGTTTGCAGGTAGCAAACCACATCACCTTGCTTGTAGAATGTACCCAAAGCAGGAGCTTTGCTATCCTCATTGAAGTCGAGTTCCCACATGACTTTGCCCGATAGAGTTGCCTCCAATGGCTCAGCATTAGGGTGCAGGATAGCGCGTTTGTCTGCTGCAGAGAGGAACTTAACAGGTTGGCCTGCTTGAGCAGCTTTCTCCATGCGCTCAAAGAGATCCTTGTTGAATTGCTCTTTGGCTTGACCTGATTTATACTCGCGGTATTGCTTCTCGTGCATTGCGAACTCAAAGAGTTCCTCATCGTCTTGACCACGATCCCAACCGTTCTTCTCCATCTCAGCAATGAACTGTGGCAATACATCAGGATAGAGGGCTTGTGGGTCATCGGTATAGAATTCCATTTGTTTCTCTTTGGCAAGCTCAATAATCTCAGGAGCCAATGTACCTGGTAACTTACCTGACTTGCCAAGGATCATACCCCACATAGCAGGATCCATGCGTGTAAATGGTTTCTCCTCCATGGACTTGCTATAAAGGTTCATCAGGGCAGCATTCTTCACATATTGTGAGAATGGAGTCACGAGACATGGCGTACCAAGCATAGGCCAGATACGTTGTACTTCGTCGAAGAGTTCTACAAGCAATTCGTCCTCGCTGAGAGCCGCTTTGCCACGTTTGGTAAGATTAGCATTGATAGCCGCATGCATACCCTTGAGGTCAGCCATGAGCGACCCCATCATACCACCAGGAAGACCACAACCTACGAGCAGAGAGGTCATCTTGGAGTTACGAGGATCAATCCAGTAACCGAGGAAGTCGTCGATAAACTCTTGGGTAAGCGAACGAGCCTCCATGTAGGCCTTCATATTGATATCTTTCACAAGGAAACCTGCGTCCTTGAGCATAGATTGGATGGTAATCACGTCTGGGTGAACCATACCCCAACTGAGTGGCTCCATCGCTACATCCAACACGTCACCACCAGCTTTAGCAACCTCCAACATGCTGGCTACAGAGAAACCAGGACCAGAGTGCCCATGGTATTGAATAATGATATCAGGGTGTTTCTCTTTGATAGCCGCAACAATTGTACCCAACATCGCAGGACGACCGATACCTGCCATATCCTTCAAGCAGATTTCTTGTGCGCCATTAGCGATGAGTTCTTCAGCGAGGTTGATATAGTATTCTGCGTTGTGTACTTGAGAATAAGTAATACACATAGTCGCTTGTGCAGTCATGCCAGCCTCTTTTGCCCATTTGATAGAGGGGATAATATTACGAGGGTCGTTCAGACCGCAGAAGATACGAGTAATATCTACGCCTTGCGCATGCTTCACCTTGTACATCAACTTGCGCACATCCGCTGGCACAGGGTTCATACGCAATGCGTTGAGACCACGGTCAAGCATATGGGTCTTGATACCTACCTCATTAAAAGGTTTGGTGAAGGTACGGACAGCTTGGTTAGGATTCTCTCCATAGAGCAGATTGACTTGCTCGCTTGCGCCACCGTTGGTTTCAACACGGTCGAAACAGCCCATATCAATGATAACAGGTGCGATTTTCGCCAATTGATCTTTGCGTGGTACATATTTACCACTACTTTGCCACATGTCGCGATAGACGAGGGAAAATTGAATTTCTTTTTTAGCCATGATATATCTATGTTTTTATAAGGTTCAACTTAATTTTACTATTTTGATAAAACGTTTTAATGATCTTCATACAATTATCATGCAAAGGTACTACAAAAATTGCACATACGCAAATTTAGTATGCTTTATTTTAAAAATATTTCTTTTCGCTTGCATAATTGTATTTTTTGTAGTAACTTTGCAAGAAATTTGTTCATTACAAAAACCTCATTATGTCAACTATCAGTTTTTGGATTAAAAACGCACGTAACATCTCTTTGCCTCAGTCGGCACTACCTTGTCTAACAGCAATCATCCTTTGTATTGGTCAAGACGGTTTTCTTTGGTGGCTCGCCCTGCCTATATTGTTGGGTGTATGTGCTGTTCATTTGGGCATGAACCTTGCAGATGACTATTTCGATTTCAAGCACGACTCCCGTATCCGTGCCGACATCAACAAAGATAGTGTCCGCGCACGTATGGAAAAATGCCACTATCTAAGGAGAGAAGGCGATGAGGAATATGGCGAAAAGGCGACAGTGAGCCAACTGGGTTGGGCTATCGTAGCTTTTTTGGCTTTCGCTGCACTGATGGGCGGCATCGCCTTCGTAGCGCAAGGGCTCGTACATGGTTGGCAAGCCGCCATGGGTATCGTGCTTTATGCGGTTATCGGATTATTGGTGGGCATCAACTATTCGGGAAAACCACTCGAACTTGGATTTCATGGATTTGGAGAGCTGGTCGTAGGACTAATGTTTGGACCACTCAATATGATGGGTGTACAAGCGGCACTCACGGGCAACATCTTCTCTTGGGAGATGCTCTGCATGAGCATAGCCATAGGGTGCATGGTAACGAATATAGTCTATGTGCACTCCGTCATGGAAGTGGATGCAGATGCACAATTGGGCAAAATGACCTTTGCACGATTGCTTCGTCATAAGAAAGCTATGATTCTCTTTATAGCTATATTTGCTATCATTCCGTTTCTTATTTTGGCACTAGGTGTGACGTTACAATGGTGGAGTCCATGGTATCTACTCACGCTTGCCACTCTACCTATGTCGATTTTCCTCATTCACTCCACCCGACTCTTCACCTACAATCTACCTCGTGACGACACACCACGCTGGTGGATGGGACCTATGGGAGATTGGGAAGGATATAAAAAAGCAGGTATCGATTGGTTCCTTTTCCGTTGGCTCCTCGCACGAAATATCTGTACATTCTTCTGCACAATACTTATTATCGTACATCTCGTTACGCTCTAAATAGAAACCGACATGAATATCTTTAAGTCATTATCTCATTATGTATATTTGGCACAATGGTTTGTGCGTGCTCGTTTCTTTGCTCGCAAAGCACCATTGCAAACGGTATTGTTTATTACAGATAAATGTAACCTACGTTGCAAACACTGTTCTGTATATGGTAGCGCAGGCAACCGCCAACGCACATATGAAGACATTATAGCCGATATGCGCTATTCATACGAGTTAGGTTCACGCTTCATTGATTTGGAAGGTGGCGAACCCACCCTTTGGAAACAACCCTACACTACGCCAGACAATACTACACAATACTACACCATCAATGACCTCATTGACGCGGCATTGGAGATTGGTTTCTTCTCTATTACAGTCACTACGAATGCACAGCAGGACTTCTCATGGATTCGTCCACAAAGTATTTGGGTTAGTATGGACGGTGTTGGTGAATACCACGACCGTGTGCGCGGCGAAGGTACATTTGCTCGCTTAGAAGAAAATATTCGCAAGTCGGGATTCAAGCATATATGCGTAAACATGGTGGTTAATGCACTCAATCATGAGTCATTGGACGATGCTATGGAGTATGCCAAGAACAATCCTGCTATTGAGCAGATCTCTATCAATTTCCATACTCCCTACCCTGGCACGGAATACCTGATGCTGCCACCAGAGAAGAAAGCCGAACTGATTGATAAGGTATTGGATTATAAGAAGAAGGGTTACCCGATCATGAACTCTCGTTCGGGATTAAAGCTCATGAAGCGCAACGCTTTGGGCGAGATTGAATTGGGCAAAGAGTGTTTTGTTACCAACTTCATCTATACCGACGGCAGCCGCAGCCTATGCCTTGGTTATGGTACAGAGCAATGCCGTGTATGCGGCTTCTGTATGGCAGGCGAGATGGCAAGTGTCTTCCACTTCAAACCCGACACCATTCTTTCGGGCTTCAAGTTGCGCATGTAATGGCACAGTTTTTGTGCTTAATCATTTAGAACTTTTCAAATTATTAAAACATTTTTTAACCTTTATAGATTATGATTTCTAAGAAACTCGAAGCGGCTATCAACGCCCAAATCAATGCCGAAATGTGGTCGGCTTATCTCTATTTGAGTATGTCAGCGTATTGCCAAGATGCTGGTTATCCTGGTATCGCCAACTGGTTTGCTATTCAATTCAAAGAGGAGCAAGACCACGCTATGATACTCTTCAACTACCTGCAAAGTCGTGGAGGTCGCGTTCTACTGGAGCCAATCGCTGCTGTGGACACCGAATGGGCTTCTCCACTCGCTGCTTTCCAACACACCCTTGAGCACGAAGGCAAAGTGACTGCCCTCATCAACAACCTCATGGCACTCGCCGTTGAGGAGAAAGACTTCGCTCTCCAAAGCCGACTCAACTGGTTTGTGGACGAGCAAGTAGAGGAAGAGGAGAACGCTACCGAATTGGTACACAAACTCCGTCTCATTGGCGACAACGGTTATGGACTCTACCAACTCGACCAAGAACTCGCTGCACGTGTTTACACACAAGCCAGCCCATTAGCAAATGCAGAGTAAAGTTGCTTCGCGAGGATGCATGCGCTAAGCGCAGGCTGTGTCGCTTCGCGAGGTGAGAAGTGTAAAAATATAAGTGAAAGAATATATGAAAAAAATTATTATTTCGCTATTGGCATTCGTGTGCCTCGTAGCATGTACGCCTAAGAAAACGGCATACGAAAAATACATCGAGTTGTATGACAATCTTGTTTCGGAATTAGAAACAGTAGAAGACCGCGCTGTAAAAGACTCATTGATTGAGGGTTTTATCGCACAGGGTTACACCCTTCTGATTGAGAACGTAGAGGACGTGACATCTGACTCTATCGTTCTGTCGCACTTCTATATGCTCACACCAGAGCAAAAAGCAGCACTTTTCGCTGCTATTCCTGCTGAGCGTTTGGAAGGCGAAGTACTGGCACCTGTATATGAGGAATATACCATCGAACTCCTCACCTCAGCAGGCAATCCATACATTGACATCGTATCGCTGAAGGCAGACGGCATCGCGTTGGCACTGAGCGAATTGGTAGGCAAGACTGACTATGTATTGGTGGACTTCTGGGCTTCATGGTGCGGTCCATGCCGCCGACTGATGCCTGCACTCAAGGAGCTCTATACCTCCTATCACCCATCGGGCAAACTGGAGATTTTGGGCGTTAGTTGTGATAAGGACGAGGCAGCATGGTTGCAAGCCGTTGAAGAAGACATGTTGCCATGGCAGCATATCCGCGACCAACGCACCGAGCCATACAACCCATGCGATAAGTACGGTATCTCTGCTATCCCTACCACTATCCTCATCAACAAAGAGGGCGTCATCGTAGGTCGTAACCTCAATGAGGCAGAAATAGAGGCAGTGTTGGCTCAATAAGTGGCGATTCTGGATATTGGCGATTGGAAATTGACACAAAATAAAACAGACGAGGACATCCTCGTCTGTTTTATTTCTTAGTGCATTGTAAATTGCTCCGTGTTAGTCCGTGCCTAATCCTTTCCTTTACACTTTACACCTTACACTCTACACTTTATCCCTTACTCACAATCTACAGCTGAAACTTGCGCTTTATTATTGCCCTCCTGCGTGAGGATATAGCAAGCGCTCTTGGTCAAGTTCTCAATGTCCTCCGATTGGTTAGGATGTCCTGTCCAGCCTTTACCTTGTTTGAAGATAATATTCACCGAACTACCCTCGTGCACGTACACAAACCATTCACCCTGACGCATAGCAATCTGCTCGTTTTTGCCCTCAGGTATCTCATCGCCCCAAACCCACACATAAATAGTTTCTGTCCATGAAGCAGGAACTTTGGCTTTCACAACGATTCCTTCTACTTCTTTCTCTTCAAAAGTAATACTATCCACCTTAGCTATATCATACGCCACTTGCTTGCCATTTTGCCAAATATACATAGCTGTTACGCCATCGGGATTGAATTCAGGATTCTCTGGATAATCGGTATTGCCATTGTTACCATTATTACCATTGCCGTTATTGCCACCATTATTGCCGCCGTTACCATTGGACTTCCATTGCTCGTTGAGCCATGCTGCATTTTTGCGCAGAACTTCAGTAGTGCGGTCAATATAGGTACTTATCGTTTGGCTACCATGATACTGACTCCAACGCTCTTTGTCTTTAGCAGCAGCTTTAGCGATTAGGCTCTCGTGCGTATCAATAAAGTTATAAATATTGTTGTAATTTCCGTTATAGAACTCGTTCCAAATCTCTTTCACGCGCTCCATAAAAGCAGGGAACTTGCAAATCTCTGGAATCCAGTGATTGTGCCATACATCACCTTGGTAGATATACTGCGATTTATCGCGGTTGAACGAACTGCCAAAGTCCCATACAGGGCCAAAATGCCATTTAGCATTCGAACCCATATCTTTATGCAAATAGCAGCTTCCGTGGAACGATTCGTAGTTGTCGGTGATCTCTTGTACAATGTAGAATTTAGCCAAAGCATCCATATCCAAATACTCCCAAAGCTTATCGGAGTTTTTATCCCCATAAATCAATCTGTCAATGAGAAGCATCTGTTGAGTCAGATACTCCTCTTGCTGGTAAGACAATTCCTCTGGACTCTTATAAGTAATCCACATTTCATATACATTACCACCTTCAGTAATAGTAACATGAGGATCGGTATTGTAGTTATCAATCTCTACAAGCCAACCACCTTCTACATCTGTAGTCGCAAGATCATCTTGTTCTGTGATATTCACACGATCTTTGTCCACACGGATAGTCTCGGTGAGGAAATAAAGACCAATATAATCGCCATTGAGCACTACCTCCAATGGTTTAGCATCTGGTGTATAGGCCATGCCAATCATCTTGCTGAGTTCAAAACCCACTGCATTGCGCATAAAACCCTTTCTGTCCCTACTATCATCAGCATGCGCCAAGAGAGCAAAATGCTTGCTCTTTGTCATGCCCAATAGTGGCTGCTTATCCGCAAGTTTGATACGATATGGCTTCTTATCAAAACCCGTCCATGAATAGTTACCACGACCTTTAATCTCCATCGTCAGTGGAGCCGCTTTGCTACCAATATTCTCATAGCCACCCAATCCTAACGCATCCAGATAGTAAGTGGCATTTAGATAATCTTCCTTACTGGTAATAGGTGTATTATTCTCCGTTTGGATATACAACACAGGCAAAGTACCAGAAGGGGAGACCGCATGCAATGCCGTAAACACGCATGCTGCAAAGAAAAATAAAAATGTTCGTTTCATATAGATTTATTAAATTTGGCTGCAAAGGTACAACAAAAATTGCAATTATACAAGCATATTGCTCAATAAAATTAAATACACAACAAAAAAAAAGAATCTGCAAAGTCAAAAAGGCAATTCTTTTTTTATCACAAAAAAGCAGAATTACACTTGCATAATTCGAAAAAAAGTAGTAATTTTGCAGCGTATTTTAGTAAACATGCTTTTTTGGAGCATAATTAGATAAACAGCAATGATAAATCGCACATTAGTTAGAACAAAAATCATCCAAACACTCTTTGCTTATTACAAGAAAGAGAACCAATCATCACTACAAGCTCGTAAGGACTTGTTAAATAGTTTTTCCAGCACATATAGTTTGTATATGATGTTATTGGCTTTTGCCGACGAGTTAACGACTTATGCAGAAAAGCAAATAGAGGTCAACAAAGCTCGTGCAGCCGTTTTACACCAATCATATACCCCCAATCGCAACTTTGTAAATAATCGCGTAGCTCAACACATCTTCAACAACCGCCGTTTGCGCTCCTATATTGAGGATCAACATTTGATATGGGACACTGGCATGAGCGCCGTAGAAGCAATCTACAAACAGCTGATACAAACACCATTTTATGCTGAATACATGCAACTTGAGCACCCAAGTTACGAAGATGACAAACGTATTTGGCGCAAAATATACAGCACATTACTTATTGACAATGCTGATTTAAGTACAGCCTTGGAAGATTTGGAAATCGCACTGGATTTTCAAGGTTGGACAACTGATATGGATATTGTGCTGACTTATATCGACAAAACTATCAAACGTTTCAGCGAAGAAAGAGGCGATGAGCAAACATTATTGGAAATGTTCAATACAGAAGACGAATTGACTTTTGCCAAAGACCTTCTCCGTCTTGCTATAGAAAATGCAGACGCATACAAAGATTTGATAGCAGGTTCGCTAGTAAACTGGGAAGCCGAACGCATTGCGTATATGGACAATATCATTCTTATCACAGCCCTCACAGAGATTATTCACTTTAACAACATCGCCCTTGAGGTATCTATGAATGAATACATTGAGTTAGCAAAAGAGTTCTCTGGCGAAAAAAGTTATATCTTCATCAATGGTATCCTAAATAAAATCGTAGGCGATTTGAGACGAGAGAACAAGATATTCAAATCTGTACGTTGATTATAGAAAAAAACAAATAACAAACTTTTTATATTAAACCATTATGTTACAATTGATTCTTTTACAAGCAGCTACAGCTGCAAATGGTACTGCACAACAAGGTGGCGGTTGGTCATTTTGGGTAATGATGATTGCAATTTTTGTTGTGTTCTATTTCTTTATGATTCGTCCTCAACAAAAGAAGCAAAAGGAATTGCAACAACAACGCGAATCCCTGACTAAAGGTGATAAAGTAATTACCGCAGGCGGTATCTATGGTATCATCAAAGAGGTACAAGAGACTACTTTCTTGGTTGAGGTTGCTAAAGATACTATCTTGAAAGTAGATAAGGGTAGCATCTATGTATCAGCAGAAGAGGCTCAACAAGCTCCAAAAGAGGAGAAATAACACCACTTTATTTTACCTACGATGCCCATTCAGGTGCATATACACATCGAAAAACTGAAGCAGTTTTTCAAACAGATTTGGATATGGATGGTGCGCAAAGACGCATTCATCTATATCCTCTTTGTAGGATTGTCAGCCTTGGTTTGGTGGGGACGTGCAATGAGTTCACAGCGCGAACTAACCCTCAAACTGCCTATTGAATATACAGACGTTCCTACACAAGTAGTATTTGAGCAACCATTACCCCATTATTTAGAAATCACACTACGTGACAATGGTCGATTATTACGCCAAATACAACATACAAAACCACATATCTTAATGCCATTGGAAGAAAAACTGAAAGATAGCCATGGCGCGCTACAGTTATCTGCCGATTTTATTCGTCCAAAGATACAAGATGTATTACCAGGTTCAACATCTATACAACATATTCATCCCGAAGAAATCTCCTCTATCTTCCACATTGAAGCCACCAAGCGTGTACCTATCAAATTACGTGCTCAATGGACCATGGAAACACAACATCAATTGATCACTCAGCCCGAGTTGACACCTTCAATTGTGGAAATATACGGCACCCAAGAGGCTATTGATGCCATTGACACGATTACCACCGATAGTATATATGTAGAAAAAATAGTTGATACTGTCCATCGAGAATTAGCATTGGTGATTCCTGTGGGTATTCGCACGGCGACCACAGCCACGAAAGTGACATGGAAATCCGAACAATTCACCGATAAATCATTTAACATACCCATCCAAATAGAAAACCAACCCAAAGATGAGGTCATACACATCTTCCCACCTATTACTACAGTCACAGCACGCGTTGGAATTTCGCATTTTGCAGATATAACAGCAAATGACATACATGCAGTATGTACCTACCCCGAGCACATACAAAGCACCCTACCCGTAGAAATCAGACATAACAATCCATATATAACCAAAATACGCTCAAGTGTTCGCGAAGTGGAGTATATCATAGAGCGATAATCCAACTATTATTTAGTAATTATATAGCAACAAAAATAATGAAAAAAATTCAAATGGTAGATCTGCAAACGCAGTATCAACATATCAAAAAAGAAATAGACCTTGGTATTCAAGCAGTGATAGATTCAGCCACCTTTATCAAAGGTCCTGCTGTGAAATCGTTTCAAGAACATTTAGAAGCCTATACAGGAGCCAAACATGTCATTCCTGTAGGCAATGGAACAGATGCATTACAGATTGCCCTAATGGCACTCAATCTCCAACCTGGTGATGAGGTTATCACCCCTACATTTACCTTTATTGCCACAGCCGAAGTGGTAGCCTTATTAGGCTTAAAACCAGTGGTAGTAGATGTAGATTGGGATACCATGAACATCTCCGTAGAAGCTATTCGCAAAGCTATTACTCCACGTACCAAAGTGATAGTACCTGTCCACCTTTTTGGACAATGCGCCAATATGGACGCTATCATGGACATCGCGCGCGAACATAATCTATACGTAGTAGAAGATGCATGTCAGGCCATCGGTGCACAATACACATCAAAAGATGGCAATATTCGTCAAGCTGCTACAATCGGTCATATCGGCTGTACCAGTTTCTTCCCATCAAAGAACTTGGGTTGCTACGGCGATGGCGGAGCTATATTTACCAATGACGACGCATTGGCTGACAAGATGCGCGCAATAGCCAACCATGGTATGGTAATTCGCTATCACCATGATGAGGTGGGCGTCAACTCACGATTAGATAGCATTCAAGCTGCCATATTGGATGTCAAGTTGCCACATCTAAACGAATACATCGCTTCACGCCAACGCGCTGCTGCCTACTACGACAAGGTATTTGGCAATCATCCTAATATGATTATTCCTGCACGCGAGCCGCAATCTACGCATGTTTTTCATCAATACACCTTGCGCCTTGTCAATGTCAACCGAGATGCACTACGCGACGCATTGGCAGAAAAGGGTATTCCATCTATGATTTACTACCCTATCCCATTGCATCTGCAAAAAGCTTATCAAGATCCTCGTTATCAAGCAGGCGATTTCCCTGTGGCAGAAAAGTTGGCAGCATGCGTACTCTCTTTGCCTATGCATACGGAATTAGATGACGAGCAATTGGCATACATTACACAAAATGTATTAGAGGCATTGAATAGTTGTACATTATAACTCACTAGTATCGTAAAGCATCATGGCTACCTCACTCACACTAACACAACAGCAAAAACTTCAAACCAAGCTATCACCTGCACAAATTCAGGTGATGCGAATGTTGGAGTTGCCTGCGTGTGAGTTGCAAGCACGTATCAACGAAGAGTTGCAAGAGAATCCCGCTTTAGAAGAGGGGGCTGATAAGACACAAGACATTGATTTTCAAGACCAAGACATCAATGACGAATATACCAATCCTCTACAAAACGAAGATTTCAACTATGATGACTACGTGCAAGATGACGATGTAATCGAACGCGGCAACTACAGCAACCAATCACACGAAAAAGCGAAAGAAGATATTCCATTTTCAGTAGGAATGAGCTTTGGTGAATACCTCAAGTCGCAAATCTATCTTACCAAGATGGATAAACCCGATCGACACATCGCCAAGTTTGTAGTAGGCAATATTGATGATAGCGGCTATTTGCGCCGTACAGCAGAGGAATTGGTAGATGACCTCAGCTTTAGAGAAGGTATTACTGTGACCGACGAAAAGATGAAGGAGATTATAGCTCAAATCCAGCAGTTTGATCCTCCTGGCGTAGCCGCATATGATTTGCAAGACTGCCTACTCATCCAATTGAGGCAACACGAACCAACTAATACTATCCAACTCGCAACCATCATCATCTCCCGATTTTTTGATGCTTTCTCGCGCAAACAATACAGCAAGATCACTCAACGACTAAGTATCAGCGAGGAAGAGCTCAAAGCTGCGATAAGCGAGATTACTCGCCTTAACCCACGACCAGGTAATAGTTGGTTAGGAACAGTATATGATAGGAATCAGTCGGTAGTTGTACCTGATTTTATTGTAGAAGAAGAGGATGACGAACTGATCGTATCACTCAATCAAGGTGATATACCTCCGCTACATGTATCGCCAGAATATAGTCAGATGTTGGATTTATACTCACAAGAAAATCATACACATGCATCCAACAAAGAAGCACTACGATTCGTAAAAAACAAGATTGATTCTGCCAAATGGTTTATTGATGCGCTGCGCCAACGAAACGAAACCATGCTGCAGACAATGAGTGCTATAGTAGCATATCAACGTGAGTTCTTTTTACAAGGCGATAGCATCTATTTAAAACCTATGGTGCTCAAAGACATAGCTGACAGAACAGGATACGATGTATCTACTATATCACGCGTTTGTAGCAATAAGTACGTGGATACGCAATTCGGTCTTTTTCCACTTAAATACTTTTTCTCAGAAGCTATTCTTAAAAAAGATGGTGAAGAAATATCTACTCGTGAAATCAAGCAGAAGGTACGCGAATTGATTGATAATGAGAATAAGTCGCACCCCATCACAGATGATGATTTAGTAGAGATCCTCCATCAAAATGGTTATGCTATTGCACGTCGCACTGTAGCTAAATACCGCGAACAATTGGGTATTCCTGTTGCTCGACTACGTCATCAAATATAAGATAACTCTTGAGTGATGCAACGGATATTCAACATCTTATCTCAGGCGCTGAGTATTTTGCTCTACCCATTATTCATGCCCACATATGGCATGGGATTATATATGGCAGCTATGCATACTCGCACGCCCAACCTGCCTAATGTGTATATTGGAGTTGCCATCAGTGGTACATTTGTTATCACAGCCCTTATTCCCATTACGCTATTGCTGATTCTATGGAAACGTGGCAGCGTCTCATCTTTGCATATTGATAATGCTAAAGAACGTACCACACCATATATATACTCTATCGTGTGCTATGGATTTTGGTGCTACTTTGTAGGATCGACTCTGCAAATGCCTATGGTTTGGTTACTAGTGGCGATAGGAGCTACGTGTGCACTCACTATAGTAACAATTATCAATCATTGGTGGAAAATTTCTGCACATCTCACTGCTATGGGAGGATTGTTAGGAGGTATTTGTAGCTTGGCTCTATATTATTCTGTACTACCATTGGGAATGATTATCACTGTATTGATTATATCCCTATTGCTCATGTATGCGCGCTTACATTTGAATGCACACACACCAGCACAAGTAGTAAGTGGCTATATATTAGGTCTCCTATTCACCTTCATACCCAATATGATTTTATCTTATGCGTAGATTACTTTTTATCATATTACTCCTTGTAGGATTGATCGGGACATGGGCCCAATCCTTCGCTAACGGACATGTTATCACACTCAGCAAGGACGCTCATATTTACCTTATCACCTGTACTCCTGGGACAGAAGTTTGGGCAAGGTATGGGCACTCCGCTATTCGTGTTTTAGACAATGAGAACAACATAGATATTGTCTTCAATTATGGTATTTTCTCATTGATTGAAGATGGGTTTTATTTCAAATTCATTAAGGGCGACACCTACTATCAATTGGGGATTGAACCTTATTCGTATTTTATAGATTTCTATAGCAAGATTGGACGAAAAACCTATTTACAAGAGTTGAATCTCAGCCAAGAGCAAAAGCAATCGATTCTCGATGCTTTACTCATCAACTACCAGCCAAAGAATCGCTACTACCTATACAATTTCGTCTTTGACAACTGCGCTACTCGTCCTTACCATCTGCTTAAGAACACATTGCAAGACAGCATTATATCCCACTATCAAGGATATGTCAATCAACCATTTCGCTCTACAATATCACATTATACAGGCAAATACTCATGGGTGGATTTTGGTATCAATCTTATATTTGGAAACAACGCCAATCAACTCATGACTAATGAGCAACGCCTATTCCTCCCAGAAGAACTAATGTTCTATGTTTCAGAAGCACAACTCTCCGATGGTTCCCCCTTGGTTATTCAAGAGGATATCCAAGCATTCCAAATAGCCCCCGTACCTTGGTACGCAGATTGCCGATGGGGAATAGTGCTATTTGCATTGCTTATGCTGACAATCAGCATATGGGATAGACAACGCAAGAAAATTTCATGGTGGATAGATGCTATCCTATGTCTGATATATCTTGTCTTATTAGGAATCGTCATTTTCCTCACGTTCTTTTCCATTCATCCGCTGGTTGGTTTTGGCTGGCGACTACTTATCTTACCTACTATTCATTTATGCGCACGACTCGTTTATTGGCTACGCTGATAGCCTTGACACTGGTATTGATTCCCACATCACTATCTGCAGTTCAACCACGTCTAACTATAGTGGTTGTAGTGGATGGCATGACACAAGAGAATTTGACAAAGCTCCGCCCCTACTGGTCAGCAGGCGGATTACGAACACTCAGCGAAGAAGCATTTCAGACAACGATTGCTTTTCCTCATTTAGTCAATGGTGGACAAGAAACAGTAGCAACACTAATGACAGGTACCACCCCATCGCATCATGGAATCATGGGTGATAATAGTTTCTCACGTAATTATCGTACCATCAATCCTATCCTAAACGATCCTAATGCTGCTGGCATTGGCACTACATTACAACTTTCACCACAAGCTATTAGCACTACAACGATCACCGATGAATGGCGTATCCAACAAGGAACTGATGCCAAAATCTACGCTATTGGTCTGCAACCACAAGCTACTATACTCATGGCAGGACATGCGGCTAATGCATGTTGCTGGTTGGATCATCATTCGCTTAAATGGGTAACTACTTCTTCCTATTCAGAAGGTCTCCCTACCGCAGCAGATGCCATGAATATCAGTGAACGAATCAACGATATTGCCAATCGCAGTTGGACTCCTCGATTGGATATATCCATGTACACATCACCCACAAAAGATGAACGCCGAAGACTATTCAATTATCTGCCCAACAAGTGTATCTTGCAAACACCTGCTGCCAATACTCTTGTTGTGGAGTTAGCACTCAACATGCAAAAAACAGAAAAAATGGGAGAAGATATGACTCCCGATTTGCTACTATTGCAACTCACCACCCTATCTCCAAAAGCAGAATCAGATGCAATACAATCAGCCGAACAAGAAGATATGTACCTAAATATCAATCAAGACTTGGGGTATTTAATGGAGCAACTTGATCATCGTATTGGTAAAACCAACTACCAGATAATGCTCGTCGGGCGTCCGATCAAAGGACACTCTGTACAGATGTATGAGACAGCTGGTATCACCATCCAACATTTCAATATCGACCGAGCAGCTGCACTCACAAGCACCTATCTTATGGCTATTTACGGTCATGAACGCTGGGTTGATGGCGGATATGGATCGTTTATATATCTCAATCGTACACTTATTGAGCAAAAACGACTTTCATTGGAAACCATTCAGCGACAAGTGGCTAATTTCCTTATGGATTTCGAGGGCGTGCAAGTGGCATACCCTATCCACGAAGCTATTCGATCGGAGTATGCTACATCTATTCATCGTAAACAAGCTGGCGATGTGTTCTTTTTGTTGCAAGACCACTGGATTATGGACACCAATGAGCAAACAAGATATGACCATGTAATAGAGCAGAACCCCACTGCTCCTCTCATGCTTTGGTCGCCTAACATGCGTACTTTCCCAAGCGCACAAATCAATGCTACAGATGTCAAATCGCTAATAATCAACCATAAATAAATTACAACTTGTCAATATTAAATTCATATGATTTTTTACGAAATTAAAATTAGTTATACTCGTCAAACTGGCGAAGATAACCCAGCTGCTGTAAAAGAGGCCTATATGGTAGAAGGTCTCACATGTACTGATGTTGAAAGTCGTTTGATAGAAGAGATCAAACCATTTATGTCTGGAGAATGGGAGGTAAAAAGTTGCAAGCAGGTACAGTTCTATGATTTGCTTCCTAACCCAGAGGGTGATAGATGGTACAAAGCTCGTGTAGAGATGATTACGGTAGAAGACAATGGCAAGGAAACACGCAAAGCAGTAAGCATCTACGTACAAGCAGGCAATCTGACTGAAGCCAATAAGACCTTACATCAAGCATTGAATAACCTTGATTGCGAAGTTATCAGTATCACTCGTTCACCTATTCTTGAAGTATTTCGAGCTATATAACATATAGTGAATAATATCAAACAGAATATTAGAAAGACTCGTTGCCTCCTTCCTCAAGGAGTAACGATGATTTGTGTCAGTAAGTTTCACCCTGTCAATGCCTTACAGGAGGCATATGACTGTGGTGAACGTGATTTTGGAGAAAGTCGTGTACAGGAATTATTGCTAAAGTACGAGGCATTACCCAAGGATATTCGTTGGCATTTTATAGGTCATCTACAAACCAACAAAGTCAAACAAATCCTACCATTTATCCATCTTATTCACTCCGTTGATAGCATACGATTGCTGGAGATTATCAACCGGGAAGCCGAGAAGATACAACGCAGAGTAAAAGTGTTGTTAGAGGTACATATAGCTAAAGAAGAAACCAAATCGGGCTTCACGCCAGAGGAACTGAATCAATTCATAATTCAAATTGCCAATTTCCAAAATACTTTCCCTTGGGTAGAAATATGCGGTATTATGGGTATGGCGACTAACACCGATGACGAACAAGAGATTCGCCGTTGCTTCCGTGAGATATGCGCTATGGCAAAACAACTTTCGAATCATTCTGGGTTTCTGGAGCATGCCGAACTAAATATCTCCATGGGCATGTCTGACGATTATCTCATTGCCATAGAAGAGGGAAGTACGATGGTACGCATAGGTTCATCGATTTTCGGTAACCGAGACTACTAACTACAAACTACTAACTACCATGACCATTATCCTTGACTTAGGAGGAGTGCTTATGCAGCACAACATGTCTGAATGTATCGCACGTTTTCGTTCAATGTTAGGCGAAGATATAATGGCAGAAGTATTAGGGATGAAAGCTAATGCAGAGGGAATTCCTAATCGTTTGATGGATAAGTTCGAATGTGGTGAAGTCACAACAGACGAATTTGTACAGACTATCTTATCGTGTGCAAAAGAGGGTACAACACCACAAGACGTGATAGATGCATGGAATGCAATGCACGCAGGTATTCCTGCTGAACGTCTTTCTTTGATTCAATCATGGAAAGATGCAGGACACCGATTAATCATGTTGAGCAACAACAACGCATTACACTGGCAGGACATTCACGAGAAATATGATTTCTCTATGTTTGACTATATGTTTTCTTCCCACATAGTACATTGCAACAAACCTAATAGAGGAATCTACGATATCGTTCACCAATATTTGGTTGATAATCAGTATGAATTCCCCTATTATTTCGTTGACGACTTAGACGCTAATCGCCATATGGGTGAGACGTATGGTTGGATCACCTATCCAGATTTAGACACTTTGGCGAAAAACTTATAAAATCTTTTTCTCGCTACCCGTCTTTAGATTTTCACAAAGGCAAGTAGTACCTCTGTCATGTCTCAGCTTATTCCACCAAGACATGTACTACTTGCTTGTTTGCTTGTGCATCTACAAGCATTACAAAATAATATCCCGCCACATTTGGTAATTCCAGAACAGTCTTTCCTGATGCAGAACACATACCTGCGGCTATGCTTCTTCCTAACGAATCATAGATATAGTAGTGCGCTTCATCATTCTGTGCGGCTATCGTAATATTTCTATTTGATCGAGAAAGTCGTGTAGGATAAACAGGTACAGGATGTGCTTGTTCATATATGCTTTGTTCCTCAATTACTATCGGGCATGTAGGAATAGCATAGTCCTCTCCACTGCGTGTAGCATATAGTACTACCTCATCTCCTACTTGCAACGAAGGCAAATACAAATATGACTTAGATTGAGCTGTCGATACATTATTAACATGCCAATCATAACTTTGGAAATAATAGCCACCATTATACTGCGCATTTTTTAGAGCCACCACATCTTGCCAATTTTGCTCAATAATCCACGATGGATAACGAACTAGTAATTGGGTTTCATATTCGGTAGAAACTGCAGGACAAGTTGTATTTATCAATTCTAATGTCACATCATAATAGTCAGGACGAATATATGGTGTTGCATGAGGTATTGGTAAATGCAATGTGTCATTCAAGAAAGGAGCTTGTACAATATCTCTAAAACCTTGTTCTTTAGCTTTAGTAGAATAACGTAAATTATAATGACTTGGACGAGTGCCATCATATTGAACAATCATCTCATAGGTATCAGCATCGGCACATATATCTTCCGTCTGAAGAGCATATATCAAATACGTAGGATGAGTATGCAACACCAAACGATAAATAGAATCACAACCTGAAACAGTGGTCAGTGAATCATAATACACGCCAGGACTCGTATAGGATTTACCTCTATACGAATAGGTTGCACCTACACACATTGTATCCTCAGAATGGAATAAATATGACGGAGTTTTGTTGTATATCAGACGATAAACAGAGTCACAACCATGTTGAGTCAATAAAGAATCATAATAAATACCTGGTTTAGTTATCACTTGCCCTCTATAGAAAAATGTATCTTCATGACATGTTTCGATATATTCATCTATCAAATAGGAGTCATTTGTGCTAATCGTAATTTTGGTTACAGAGTCACAACCATAGATAGTCAAGGAACTATCCACATATACGCCAGGTCTTTCTATAGGTCTGCCTGCAAAATTGTACGCTTCACCTGGACAAAGAGGTATAAATAGTTCTTCATAAAAATGGTCGTGTACCTCTAAATGCAGTTTTGTTATTGAATCGCAGCCATTGATAGACAATGCGCTATCAATATATACGCCTGTTTCTGTTAGTTTATATCCTGCAAACTCATATACATCTCCCTTACAAATGTGCTCCGTATATTCGCTGTAATATATAGGATGCTTCGTTAGATATAACGTTGTCGTACTATCACAACCATGCAATGTTTTTGACAGTTGGGTGTAAACACCTGTATTCGAGTAAGTTTTATTTCCTAACGTATATACATCACCCGCACATATTGCAGCATGTATATCCTTATTGTGAGTATGTTTAGTACCTGCCATAGTCACTGCTTGAGAATAGACGTCCTGACATCCTCCATCTGTCAAATAAGCAGTCAAAGTAACGGTATATGTTCCCGAATCAACATAAGTAATTGGTATTTGTGATATATCATACGTTGTGATTTTTCGCCCATCACCTAAATCCCACACGGCAGAATCACATGGTTCTAATGGTACATTTTTCACCACTCCATCAAAAGACACACCACTCGTATTGGTCAAATATATCGTATCTACACAAGAACTTGACTTTCTAACTTGAAACTCTGCGATAGGATAACGAGGAGCAGCTTCTACAGACAGTGTAAAATAGCAACTTGGCTTTCCTACTTGTGAAATATCACAATAGTACATTTGTCCATCCATTGGCACCTCTATATCTTGGGTAGTTGCTGCCATAGTCTTTACCCCACCTACATATGTATACCATTGATATTCAAAACCTGATGGTGCTGAAAATTTTGCTACCGATATGTTTCCACAAGCAGTAGAGACAATTTTCTTTTTTGCACAACTCAAGTGGATATAAGCATATCCAAAGTGTCCACCTTGATCACAATCGTAAGTTGTCAATCGAATTTTCAATTTCGAACCAATGTACGATGTCATATCCACACCAATAGTAGTCCAGTCTTTCCACAACAGACTTCCACCATACATAGAATTCCAGCCCAATGCACTATTGGCAACAAAATCAAATGACGAGCAATTAGGGTCTACTACATTACCAACTCCATCCAACACCTCTAAACGCAGACGTGGCTGTTCATACGAAGCATGACTTGGGTCTTCCATTACTGCAGCATATTTCAACAAGAGAATGGGATTTTCCGCATCTACCACATACTCGAAAGTGATACTTTCTGCTTCCGCATTTGTATTGTCGTTACCCAATCTAATGGAGGATGACTCTCCATCTGGTATAACATATAGTTGAGGAACTTGATAATCCACCTCCAGAGGATTAGTATTAATTGTATGGCGATTATATGCTATTCCTTGCGTTGCATACGGATTACTGTAATAACCATAGGTACACGTTATAGAAGGATCATTCAAATCCGTCATATTAAAACATTGAGCCCATACTGTACCCATCAATATAGTAGAAAAGAAGAAAGAGAAAAGACGTTTCATATCTTATATTTTTTGTTCATTTATTACTCATCACAATCACATGCTATAGCAGAAAAATCACAAATCCATGTAATCTTAAAACCAGCATACAAATTATTAACAGAATGCCCTGTTATAGAATGAGCCTGATAAAAAGGCTTCATTACTACCTGCGTTGCATTCTCAGGAGACACGTCAAATGCTGCCGAACTTGTAGAAGAACCTACCACATTATTTAATCCATATTCACAAATAGCTGCAAGACGCAAGCCATGACGCATGCCCTTGGTTGTTCTACGAACAGGAGCCAGCACATCATAGCCTATTTCTACGGCTAACGAAGTCTTTATATTAGCAGCCATTTCCTCTTTTGAATTCAACATATATGTACCATATCCATGAATATCCATTCCCGCAAATTCATCAATATATTCCTTATAAGTAACTGAAGTCACATACGAAGAATTCAGTTGTACAAAAGATTTAATAGGGAAACCTATCTTAGCACCCGCACCCATATAGAAACCACGACGATAAAAGCCAAACATTATTGGGACTTGAACATACAACAAGTTTTGCTCTTCCTGCACTGCATCAAAACGATAGTGCATAATCGCTGGTTTACCTTGCGTATCCAAGATAGACATATTATGATCTGCCAAATCATAATTAGCCTTGGCTCTCAACAACTGGGCCTCAGCACCTAAAGACCAATAAAAATGTTTTACACGCATCTCATAGCCCAATCCCAACAGACCACTCACAGCACCTTGAGTAGATAATTCTTCGTAACTCTCTAACATATGCGAATAACCTACAGAAGCTCCTACAGTGAAAAAATGATTAACAGGCGTCTTTTTCTGATTTAACAGTTTGTTAGACGCAACAGCACTCACTGAAAGAAAACAAATTCCCAGCAATAGCAAATACTTCGAATAAATAGTATTCTTCACGTTACTTATTGTTTTACGCGGCAGCTGGTTCTCACTGCCTATCATCACTAAAAAAGCGTTGAACCCATTCGATACTCACTTGCTTATTTGCAGGTTAGTAAAAACGCTTTACGATATATCTAAACCACCTATTGTTTAGTATCACGCCGCAAAGGTATAACTTTTTTTTGAATTGTACAAGAAAAATTAACAATATTTTGCATATATTCTTTTTTTTTACTACTTTTGCAGTCTCAATCCTATACGACACTACTAACGCATTATGCTACCACTTGCAGAACGCTTGCGTCCGAAGACGCTCAATGAATATATTGGTCAAAAGCACCTCGTAGGCGAAGGTGCTATCCTTCGCCAAATGATAGAGCACGGCAGTTTATCATCCTTTATTCTCTGGGGACCTCCTGGAGTTGGGAAAACCACATTGGCACGCATTATTGCGCACCAATTAGAGCGTCCTTTTTACACGCTATCTGCTGTCACCAGCGGTGTCAAAGAAGTACGCGAAGTCATTGAAAAAGCCAAACGCTTCGCTACGATGAATAGCGGATTGTTTGGAAATCAGGAGTCAGATATCGCAGGTCGGAAGTCGGAAGTTGGACGAGCCATCCTCTTTATCGACGAGATCCATCGTTTCTCCAAGTCGCAACAAGACAGCCTATTAGGTGCAGTTGAAGATGGCACTATCACACTGATTGGTGCCACTACAGAGAACCCCTCGTTTGAAGTAATCACTCCCTTGCTAAGCCGTTGCCAAGTCTACGTACTTAAGCATTTAGAGAAAGAAGATCTACTAGAGCTGTTAGAGCGAGCGATGACCAAAGATGAATATATACGTTCACTCAATATTGACTTACGCGAGACAGATAGCCTTCTTCGCTATTCGGGTGGTGATGCTCGTAAACTGCTGAATATTATCGAACTAGTCACCAATTCTGGAGCCAAAATCATTGACAACGAGACGGTCACCAAGCAGCTACAGCAAAATCCCGTGGCATATGACAAAGATGGCGAACTGCACTATGATATCATTTCTGCATTTATCAAATCTATCCGCGGAAGCGATCCCGATGCTGCATTGTATTGGTTAGCAAGAATGGTAGCTGCAGGTGAAGACCCTAAGTTCATAGCCCGCCGATTAGTGATTTCTGCCAGCGAAGATATCGGATTAGCCAATCCTAATGCAATGTTGGTTGCAAATGCGTGTTTTGACACTTTGCAAAAGATTGGTTGGCCCGAGGGACGTATCCCACTTGCTATGGCAACAGTCTATTTAGCTACCTCACAGAAGTCTAATTCGGCATACTTGGCAATCAACCACGCATTGGAATTGGTAGAGAAGACGGGTAATCTGCCCGTGCCTTTGCACCTAAGAAATGCACCTACAAAGCTTATGGATGAGTTGGGATACGGACAAGATTATCAGTATGCACACGATTTTCCAAACCACTTTGTCAAGCAACAATTTATGCCCGATGCCCTCCAAGGCACACAGCTTTGGCATGCACAAGGTAGTCCACATGAGCAGAAAATGGCTGAATGGATGAAGTTCCTTTGGGGAAAATAGTGTAGCTACACCATCTCCGCATAGCGATCTACAATCATGTCTGGTATCTATATCCATATACCATTTTGCAAAAGTCGTTGTAAGTACTGCGACTTTTTTTCCACCACTCATTTAGCTCGACGCGAAGAATACATCCATGCACTACGCTGCGAATGGCACGATCGCCAACACGAACTGACCGAAGACGTGCATACCATATATATAGGTGGTGGTACTCCCAGCACATTGACTATTGAGAGTTTGCAAATGCTCATGGATTGTTTGCCCGTACAAAGCACCCAACAAGAGATCACTATCGAAGTCAACCCAGGCGATGTGACGCTGGAAAAAGCCCAAGCATGGCAAGCTATGGGCATCAATCGCCTGAGTATGGGAGTACAGAGTTTTGACGACGAACTACTACAACTGATAGGCAGGCGCCACAATGCTCAGCAGGCACGCGATGCCGTGGCGATAGCACAACAAGCGGGATTCGACAATATCTCCATTGACCTCATGTATGCCCTACCCTCACAGACCATGGAGCGATGGAAGCACGATATAGAAGAAGCATTGCTATTGGGCGTACAGCATATCTCCTCTTACGGACTAATATACGAGGAAGGCACTATGCTGATGACTTTGCTCGACCATGGCATAATAGAAGCCGTGGATGAGGACACCGAAATGCTCATGTATGACTACCTAATAGACCTACTTACTGCGCATGGATTTGTACATTACGAAGTGAGTAATTTTGCACTCCCAGGACGAGAATCAAAGCACAACAGCAGTTATTGGAACAATACGCCATACTTGGGATTGGGTGCTGGTGCGCATAGTTATGACGGTAGACAACGTCAATGGAATAGTAGTGATTTGGAAAGTTATATGCAGCAGGCTATGTCGCATAGGTTATTACCCGAAATAGAGTCGCTAACTACAGAACAAATTCGCACCGAACGTATTATGTTGGGGCTTCGTACCAACAAGGGTGTATCTATAGCAGACATTGACCGAGCAAAAGCAACACAGTATATCCAAGAGGGCTTACTCAAGCAGGAGGGCGAGCGAGTGATAGCCACCACTCAAGGCTTTCATATCCTTAATCGCATTATCGAAGATTTGCTAGGGTGAAATTTCCTCAAAATACAATTTTGATTTGCGTATACGCGAAAATTGTTGTACCTTTGCAGCGATTTAACAAACACACACATCTATGGAGCAAGAAACTGACAGCAAATTGTCCCTTAATCGCAAGACGATTATCCGCAGCGTAGTGACCATCGTTGTGTTGGTAGTACTATATTTATTGGTACGTCGTTTGAGTGGTGTATTACTGCCGTTCCTAATCAGTTTTGTAGTAGCATACATTCTGGCTCCTATAGTGAGTTTCTTCCAACACCGTTGCCGCCTCAAAAGTCGCATACTATCGGTGATTGTCACCATCTTATTAGTGACTGGGGTGCTTACTGGTGTGGTAGCAGCATTGGTGCCTGCCATTAGCAAACAAGCCACCTCGCTCTCCAATAGTGTAAAAGACTATCTAAATGATTTTCAGGGATATGACTATTTTTCTCCTCGTGTAAATGAGAAGATTGAAGAGATCATACAGAGCGTAGATATCCATTCGCTGATTCACAATGCAGAGTTTCAAAATGGCGTAAAAGAGTTTCTGCCCCACCTCAGCAACTGGATTAGCAATGGTGTACAAGCCATCACAAGTCTGGCTATTGTGTTTGTATGCCTACTTTATGTAATTTTCTTGCTAATTGATTACGAGAAGATTACACAAAATTGGCAAAAATACATCCCATCACGTTTTCGCGACAGTATTGTGATGCTCATGAGCGACTTAGATAAAAACATGAATGCTTATTTCCGCGGACAAGCATTAGTCGCTAGCATTGTAGGCATATTATTTGCCATTGGTTTTCAGATTATTGGTTTGCCCATGGGCATTGGTATAGGTTTGCTGATAGGCGTAATGAATCTAGTTCCTTACCTACAAGCATTGGGTATTCCGCCTTGTATCATTTTGGGATTGATTCAGTCTGCAGAGACGGGACGCCCTATATGGGTAGTAATGTTATGTATAGCAGCTGTATTTATCATTGTACAGAGCATCCAGGATATAGTGCTCGTACCAAAGATTATGGGCGATGTCACAGGCATGGGTCCTGCATGGATTCTACTCAGTTTGTCTGTCTGGGGTTCGCTGCTGGGTTTGGTGGGTATGATTATTGCCCTACCTATTACCTCATTACTGGTGTCATACTACAAGCGATTTGTATTGCATATTTCAGAGGATATGACCCGCAAACTGCCACCGTCCTCATGGAATATCCCATTCTTTAAACATAAAAGAAAATAATTCAAAATTCATAATTCAAAATTCATAATTATGTCAAAAGTTCGTGTTCGTTTTGCTCCCAGCCCAACTGGAGCATTGCACATAGGTGGTGTGCGCACCGCCCTATTCAACTACCTCTTTGCTCGCCAACATGGGGGCGATATGTTACTGCGCATTGAGGATACCGACTCCACACGTTTCGTGCCTGGAGCCGAAGAGTATATTACCGAATCACTGGCATGGCTCGGCATTGAGATCGACGAAGGCATCTGCCAAGACGCTCCTAACGGCAAGGGCGGCCATGGTCCATACCGCCAAAGCGAGCGTCGCGAGATTTACCACAAGTATGTGGATCAGCTTCTCGCTTCGGGCCATGCCTATATCGCATTCGACACACCAGAGCAATTGGAGGCAAAGCGCGCTGAGATTGCCAACTTCCAATACGACGCCCGCACCCGCGAGCAGATGGTCAACTCCCTCACACTAAGCAAGGAGGAAGTGGACGCACGTATCGCTGCTGGCGAGAAGTATGTTGTTCGCTTCAAAGTAGAGCCTAATGTGGATGTTCATGTGCACGACCTTATCCGCGGAGAAGTGGTAATCAACTCCAATATCCTCGATGACAAGGTACTCTACAAATCAGCCGACGATCTACCAACCTATCACTTGGCAAATATTGTGGACGACCACCTCATGGAAATCAGCCACGTCATCCGTGGCGAAGAGTGGTTGCCTTCTGCTCCACTTCATGTATTGCTATATAAGGCTTTTGGTTGGGAAGATACCATGCCTCAGTTTGCTCACCTGCCACTGCTTCTCAAGCCAGACGGCAACGGTAAACTATCCAAACGCGACGGCGACCGCCTCGGTTTCCCAGTGTTCCCATTAGAGTTCCACAACCAGAAAGATGGTTCAGTATCATCAGGTTACCGCGAAGAGGGCTATTATCCAGAGGCAGTTATCAACTTCCTCGCCTTGCTCGGTTGGCACGCTACGGGCGACCAAGAGATGTACACTATGCAAGAGCTCATCGAGCAGTTCTCGCTGGAGCGCGTGAGTAAGTCGGGCGCTAAGTTCGACTACGAGAAGGGCAAATGGTTCAACCACCAATATCTCCAACTCCGCTCCAACGAGGAACTCGCCGAGCAGTTTATGCCTATTCTCGCCTCTCGCCTTTCGCCTAATAGCTTTATCGCCTGCGGGGTCCCCGAAAAATCTGCTGATTTTTGGGGTGCTCTATCGCCTGACGTAGTGGCGAAAGTGATTGGCCTCACCAAGGACCGCGTAAACTTCGTTTCAGAACTTTGGGAGCAAGTCAATTTCTTCTTTGTAGCGCCTACAGAGTATGACGAGAAGTCGCTCAAGAAACGTTGGAAAGAAGATAGTCCCAAGCATATGACAGAAATGCTCGCTCTTTTAGAAGCCCATGAGGATTGGTCTGCAGAGGGCTTGGACAACTTGATTATGCCTTGGATTGCAGAGAAAGAGTATGGTGTAGGCATCGTGATGAACGCATTCCGCATCTGCCTCGTAGGTGCTGCGCGTGGTCCACATATCTGGAACATCACCGATGTACTAGGTAAAGAGGAAACTATCCGCCGTGTGAAAACTGCGTTGGAGAAATTGGGATAATACCCTAACAATACCAACGCCCAACAATATAAATTCCCTCAACAGCAGTGTTGCCAGTTGAGGGAATTTTGTTTTATTAGACTACTAATCACAGGTTTTAATTATATTCCTAATTTCTTACGAATATCTTTTGGAATAGCATTCTTGTGAACTAGCACCGTATTAGTCTTGTATTGCATATAAGCTTCCGATACATACCAAATACCTTTATACTCGCTTTTCATTGTTCCCCAAGAATTCTTCACCATATAATAGCGTTTACCATTTTGGTCGTTTGCTGTACCAAAGATTTGCATACCATGATCATCAGTGTTCTCCCAACTATCGTATGCAGCTTGGCGCATCTCTTGTGTAATCTGCTTTTCTGGCAATGGTTTCTTAGTCAGTTCATCGCGTTTATCGCTGGCTGACAAGCCCAACCAACGAGCAGCATCACTACCTGTAAGGTCTGCTGCTTTCTCTTCCTCTGGCACTACACCCAATCCTTTGCGCGTAAAGCATATCTCACTCACATCAGCTCCCCATGCCAAGGTATAGCCACTAGCAAGGGCATGGTCTATTATAGCCATCATTTCTTCCATAGGCACATTATACATCTGATCCATGCGCCAATTATCTGGCACTTCAAGAGCAAAAGTCGTATAGAATGGATGGTGGGTATAGCTGGTTATGCTCACATAGTCGTCTGCATTCAATCCCAACGAAGCCGCAAAAGTCTTTGGTGTATATGTTTTACCTTCATAGACAAAATTGGCAGGACAAGCACCTAAATAAGTATCATACACTGCTGTTAGTGCTTTTTTCCATACAGGTGTCAGTTTCTTCAATCCACTATTGGTCACAGCATCCACCACGCCACCTGCTACTGCATCCAATTCTGCATGCACAGGCAAAGTGTCGGCAGCAGCGCTTCCATATTGAATACCAGGCATTGCCTCTTGTGGCACCAGACCATAGTTCTTCAGGCAGTATATCACATCATATGCCGAGCCGCCAGGAGCGAACTCCGAAGTTCCATACATGCGAACCACATATTCGGCACGGTCCAACATAGTATGATGCACCACAAACATCTCGCTCAGGTCATGCACACCCTTGCCCATACGAATCAACTCGCTCTCCAAAAAGCCAATAGTAGAGTAGCTCCAGCAAGTACTACTACGGTTCTGGTCTTTGACGGGAGTGATAGCTACGCTATCTACTGTCGTGAAGCGAAAACCTTCTACCGAATCATTGGCAATTGCTGCCGTGTCCAACTGCGCGATGCTACTGAGTGTCCACACACTCAAAAATGCAGAAAAAAGAATCTTTTTCATATCTATTATTTATTTAGTTTTATTTTCATTCCACCCACGGATAACGCAACTGCAATGCGGCTATCCGTTGCTCCAATCGTTGCTGAAAGGCATGTGCTTCATCCGATTCTGGATGCAGAAAACGATGGTGCCGATCACGCCATAGTTGGTGCAACTCGCGCATCTCCGACTGCGTAGTTGACGACATATACGTATCCACAAATCGCTGCCAAATATAATCCACTGCCACGGGTGCTGGGTGCACCATATCTTCTGCATAAAAGCGATAATCGCGCAATTCATCTTGCATAATCTCGTATGCCGCAAAATACGCTATTCGTTGATTTTTCGCACCTCCACTCAGCAATTCTTCCACTGCTTGTAGCAAGATAGCTTTGCTCAATTGATTGTCGTGCAAACCATCTTTGATATGACGAATAGGGCTCACTGTGAATATCCACTGTTTATCTGGCATTGCAGCCAATATAGGTCGCCACAAATCTACAATCTCTTTTACAGTTAAACGACGGCGAACAAACCTGTCCGACGGTATTTTATGGCAATTCGCAACTACATCGCCGTCCATTTCATATACCCATGCGGTTCCAAAAGTGACTATCACCACATTTGCCTCTTGCCAATACTTGCACAATTGTGCTCTACTCTCCTCACAACGGCGCACCACTTCTGCCTTGTCAGGGTGAGAAAACGAACCATGGTGCATCATCGAATGCCACATGCCACCCCACTTCACCAATTGCTCTTCACTTATTGACAATTGCACATCACCTATTGCTTTGGCAATAGAATTTGGATTATAGAGTGTTCCTACTGGATTAGAACACGATTGAAAATAGTGTGCACGCATTTTCTCCCCTATATTATCAGCAAAACACGAACCCAACAACAATATCTTGTCCTGATATCCTATCTGTTTTTCTGCAATCGGAATAGCTACTTTGGTAAACCAATCTTTCATTTATCAATGATTTTTTAGGGATTTATTCAAAATGCATCACTTTGGCTGGACTAATCTGTGTAACGATAGCCGATGGTGCCAGCAGAATCAGCCATGATACGAACAAGGTACCCACATTCAACATCAACCACCACCCCCAAGGGAAAGCCATGGGCACATAACTCACGTAATATGATACAGGATCCAATGGTATCATATGCGTAACATGCTGCAACACACACAGCAGCAATCCTATCACATTCCCCCACAACATACCCTTACCGATCAGCATAATTGCTTGATAGACAAATATACGCCTTACAAACCGATTATTCGCGCCCAATGCTTTCAACGTTCCTATCAGCGATATGCTATCCAATATCAAGATTATCAACCCTGTCACGATGCTAAATCCCGACACTGCCAACATCAATATGATGATAATCACCACATTCATATCCAGCAAGTCTAGCCAACCAAAGATCTGCGGATTCAGTTGCTGTAGGTTTTGAGTATATAGGGTATTGCCTTCTTCATCAAGGCGATTAGCTGTTGCAAAATACACATCGTGCGTCGTATTATCCAAATGACGAAGATCGTCCACCAGCACTTCGATACCCGATACCTGATTATCTTTCCACCCATTCAACTGACGGACCATTGCTATATCACCCAAGATAAACAATTTATCCATTTCGCTCATGCAAGTATTATACAAACCTACCACATGCAATCGTCTCACGCGCAATTCATCTTGAATGAAATAGCATAGGAAATTGTCATCCAATTGCAATTGCAGCTGTTTGGCAGTCTCAGTAGAGATTAGCACTTCATTGATAGAGGTTGGTAGTGTACCAGCTACGATATTACGAGCAAAATACGCCCAATAATCAGTACCTTTGAAGACTATGCCTTGAAATGCACTATCGGTTTTGATAATACCCGGTTTAGTGGCAAACGACGAGACGCACGCCACATGAGGCAAGTTTTCAATCGTATGTATCAACGAATCCGACACCCTAATTGGCTGAAGCTCATAGGTAGAATTATTGTCAAAATTCACCACTTGAATATGGCTACCAAAGCCTGCCACTTTTTGCGTAATCTCACGTTTGAAGCCTACTACAACGCTAATAGCCACTATCATCACCAAGATACCAATTATGATACCTATCAGCGCAACACGTACTGCTGGACGCGTCGAACGAGTATTACCCTCTTCCGAGAAATACAAACGCTTCGCTATTTTCCATTCCGATTCCACATTCATACTTATAAATCCATAGTTTGGCATAATTTTTGTAGCCTTTTTTGCATGATTCGTATATCTTGCATACTCATAGGCTTGTTGGCTGTATCGCTTGCGTTGGTTGCACACACGCGTCCTCATCGTACTGCCACTGACATTGCGCAAAAGCAGACCGAGATGTTGGTACGCGAACTTAATATCACCGATAGCGTCCTGCGAGACACCCTTTTTCGAATGCACCTCAAGTATGCGCAATTGCGAAATGCCAACACTACCCGAGACGAGGCCATGCAGAGTATGATACACATGCAAGAGGAATTACAGCACATTCTCACACCAGAGCAATTCGCCACATTTATTAATCGGCAGTTGAATGGCGAACCTCGCACTCCCCAGCACCCGTGTAATTGGATTGTACCACATTCAACGCGCTAAGTACTACATATCCAGCCCAACCCATCAGTGCACCTACTGCTATCCCACCTATTATATCCAACGGATAGTGCACGCCAAGATACATACGACTATAGCAATTCGCCGCCACCCAAAGCATCAGCAATGTGGTGGTTATTTTTTTTCGCCAAATCAAGGAGAACAACAATCCGCAAGCCATTGTATTAGCGGCATGACTGCTCACAAAGCCATATTGACCACTCCGATAGCCATTCACCAAATGCAATACACCTTCTAACTCGGGAACGCGCGTAGGACGCGGACGAGCCACTACATCTTTCAATATGCCCGATGCTATAAAATCTGCGGTTCCTACCGCCAACACGATTACCACCACCATGACTATCCAAACTGGTATTTTTTGTAGCCATTTCCATCTCGCTGCTGTATTAGGACGAGGATATTTCCAGATTAGCAAACCGATAAGCCATCCGTAGAGCGCTATCCAAGTTGTCTTCTCCGAAATAATCCACATAATTCTATCTGCCAACGGCGAATGCCATTGGTTGATAGCCAAGAGGATGGCGGTATCTATATGTAGCAATTGCTCCAACACGTGTAAGCACTTATTTTGCCTGCAAAATTACTACTTTTTTTTCATATCTGCAAATCTTCAACTAATTTTTATAGCGCAAAACAATGCATTTTAACCAACAATTTTACATTTTTTTTCATACAACATTTGCATACTCCATTTTGTTGCATTACCTTCGCAGTCTATTTTAGGTAGTAAAAAAAATAATTGTCATACATAACGTTCGTTCATATTAACAAAAAAGGAGGTATCACACCTCCTCAAATGTATTCACTTTCGCCTTGTCATACGAACGATAAATCTTGATATAATTATCTGTAAAGCCAGCCATCTGATCCCCCTCTTTCTTAGACTCCCACAATACAACCGTTTTTCTATTTGCATGTTTTTCGTAGAAAGCTCGTGTCTTTTCTTCCGATACCGCATGCAGAATCTTACTTCTGCGTTGGCGCTCTGCCTTGGGCACTACGTACAAGTCCATTTCCAACATCCGCGTATTAGCACGTTCCGAATAGGTAAACACATGCAACTGGCTCACATCCAATCCCTTCACAAACTCCAAATAATCCTCCCAATATGCCTGCGTCTCTCCTCGCACACCCACCATGCAATCCACACCTATAAATGCATGCGGCATCACCTGTTTAATATGCTGCACACGCTCTGCAAATAGTTCGCGCGTATAGCGACGTCCCATAATCTTCAGCACTTCATTACTACCCGACTGCAACGGAATATGGAAATGCGGAGCAAAATGCTTCGACTGCGCTACAAAATCTATAATCTCATCGGTCAGCAGGTTCGGCTCACACGATGAAATACGGATGCGATAATCCATTCCTCTCGCCTCTTGCCTATCGCCCCTCACCTCTAAACAATCAAGTGCTCGAAGAAGGTCAATAAACGTCTCGCTTGTACTACGACCAAAATCGCCTATGTTCACACCCGTGAGGATTAATTCTTTAGCACCTTCATCTATAGCTTCTTGGGCATTCTTAATCACCTCCTCTATCCGTGGATTGCGCGACTTTCCTCGCGCATACGGAATAGTGCAATACGTACAGAAATAATTGCAACCGTCTTGCACCTTGATAAAGCAGCGCGTACGATCATCACCCGATCGCACACCATAAAATGCATCCACTTCGCGAATAGCACAGACACGAATGGAATCGCGAATCGAGAGTCGCGTGTCAACATCCTTTTCCAATGCATCTACCAGCGCAGGAATATCGTATTTCTCATTCTGACCCAAGACATAATCCACACCATGTATCTCTGCTATTTGCTTGGGTTGCAATTGGGCATAGCAGCCCGTGACTATAATAATGGCATCTGGATATTTGCGATGCAACTGATTGATTGTCTGACGATCTTTATGATCCGCAGCATCGGTCACCGAGCAAGTATTCACCACACACACATCAGGCACGTCAGTCTTGCCTGCACGCTCATGACCACGCGACAAAAGTTCTTTGCCGAGAGCACTACTCTCGGCAAAGTTCAGTTTACAACCTAACGTAGTAAAACGGACTTTCATTACTCCGCTACAGAGAATTCATCTTTTCCTACGCCACACAGTGGGCATACAAAATCAGCGGGTACATCTTCCCATGCTGTACCAGGAGCAATGCCTGCATCCTCTACACCTACAGCAGGATCATACTCCCAACCGCATACATCACATACATACTTTTTCATATTCTTCTAATCATTTATATTGTTAATCGCTATTGTTGTTATTATCCTTACAACAACATTCTATTTACTACATCATTTTAGGCAAAAATTATGCCATTACGCCTGCAAAGGTACAAAAAAAATGGCAAGAGAGCAAATTTTGACCAAAAATTTGTATATATGTGTTTTTTTTTGTACTTTTGTGCCATAATTTAGTATTATGGAGAATTATATCGTATCAGCACGGAAATATCGTCCTACCACTTTTGAAAGTGTAGTAGGACAAGAGGCACTGACGCAAACACTGCGCAACGCCATTCGTACCAACCATTTGGCGCACGCCTATCTATTCTGCGGACCACGCGGAGTGGGAAAAACCACCTGCGCACGTATCTTCGCGAAGACCATCAACTGCTTAAGCCCCACATCCGATCACGATGCCTGCAACCAATGCGAATCGTGTGTTGCTTTCAACGAGCAACGATCATTTAACATTCACGAACTGGATGCGGCGTCCAACAATACGGTGGACGACATCCGTTCCTTGATTGATCAGGTGCGTATCCCGCCGCAAATAGGCAAGTATAGTGTGTATATCATCGACGAGGTACATATGCTTTCGCAAGGTGCCTTCAATGCGCTGCTCAAGACATTAGAGGAGCCACCATCATATGCTATCTTTATCTTGGCCACCACCGAAAAGCACAAGGTGTTAGCTACCATTTTGAGTCGTTGCCAAGTCTATGATTTCAGCCGCATCACCGTGGCTGACACTATTCGCCACCTACAATATGTGGCATCCAAAGAGGGCATCAATGTCAGCGAAGAAGCACTCAACGTAGTGGCACAAAAAGCCGATGGTGGCATGCGAGATGCACTGAGTATCTTCGACCAATTGGTATCCTTCTGTGGCACAACGATCACCTACGAGCAGGCCATCTCCGTACTCAATGTGCTGAACACCGACTATTATTTCCGCTTGGTGGATGCTGCGCTTACAGCCAATGTCAGCAGTGCGCTACTACTGCTCAACGATGTCCTACAAAAGGGATTCGATGCTGGCAACTTCGTCACTGGTTTTGCACAGCACCTACGCGATGTGCTGGTAAGCAGAGATGCAGCTACGGTGCAACTCTTAGAGACATCCGATGCCATTCGTCAGCACTACCAAGAGCAAGCACAGCGATGCAATGCCAAATGGATATTCCAGGCATTAGATATTATGAATACCTGCGATGTACAATACCGCACTGCTAAAAACAAGCGTTTGACAGTTGAATTAGCACTGGTCAAATTATGTCGAATACTAGAAACCCCTGCCCCACAGCCTACAACGCCCACACCGCGACCTCGTGCCGCAGCACCAACGCCTGCACCTGCACCAGCAACCGCACCTGCGACAACAGCTACAACTACGGCAGCGGCAGCACCATCACAACCTGCGGCAGCACCACACAACACCACTCCACAACCACGCACTGCCTCTCCCACTACGACATCTATGCCCACCGTGGGAGCCATGCCATCTATCGGCAACTTAGGACTTATCAACACCAATACTGCATCACGCAATACACCTACTACCAGCAGCACACCTGCAGCCGATACACCCAAGGCAACTAGAAACAACCCTTTTACAATTGACCAACTCAGGAGCGCATGGGTTGGTCAGATAAAAAACTTCCACGGAGAAGAGCGCTTCAAAGCTATGCTGACAACCTATGAGCCAGAGATGGAAGACGAAAATACGTGCTACATCACTGTGGCTAACGCATTGCAAAAAAAAGAGTTTGCTAAATTTGGCAAACCACTCATGAAAGCCATTCAAGATGCATTGCAAAACGATACCATACAGTTGCACGTCCGAGTTGCAGAATACACCCAATCCACTGTTGCATACACCGCATCAGAAAAGTACAAACTGCTCAACGAGATGAATCCGCATTTAGATGAACTGCGAACAAGGTTAAATCTGCAATTGGAATAATACCATACGAATAACCCACTGAAAAATTTAAGAATCAAATGATGACGATACTATCCATTCTGCTCTTTTCGTTTGCCTTGTTGACTGATACCCATATCAGCACCAGCAATCCCAAACCAATGGAGGATCTACAACGCTCTATTGCAGATATCAATCAAAATCCCGACATTGAGTTCGTTGTCGTCACTGGTGACCTCAGCGAGTCTGGTGATCGCGCTTCGCTTGAGGCAATAAAGGCTGCGTTAAGCCAACTCAACGTACCCTTCTATGCTGCTTCGGGCAACCATGAGACCACTTGGTCTGAGTCTGGCGTGATGGATTTTAGTCGCGTATTTGGTGATAGCCGTTTTGCTTTCTCACACCAGGGGATGTATTTTATTGGTTTCAATTCAGGTCCTGTCATCCGTATGGCAGACGGACACGTAGCTCCTCAAGATATAGCATGGCTACGGCACAATCTTGACAGCGTATCTGCAACTGGCGATGCGCCCATCTTCGTTTTCACGCATTATCCACTGAAGAATGGCGATGTGGACAACTGGTACGAAGTGACCGACATCCTGCGCCTACACAATGTACAATGTATCATGGGAGGTCACTACCACCGCAACCTATTATACGATTGCGATGGCATTGCAGATGTACTCAATCGCTCCAACCTACGCGATAAGGATGGTATCAATGGTTATTCCATTATCCATATCGCAGATAGCATACACTTCCACGAGAAACGTATCGGCGAACCAGCTCAGCTATGGCTAAGCTTGCCTTTAGAGAAGAAGAAGTATGGTGCTCCCGACAAGAGCCTGCGCCCTGATTTCTCTGTCAACAAACAATACAACAACGTCAAACGACAATGGCACAAAGCCCTAAAGGGAGGCATCTACTCCACTCCAGTTACCGATGGCAAGAGTCTCTTCATCGGTGATGATGTTGGTGTGATGTACGGACTGGATCTCAAGTCGGGTAAGACCAACTGGACGTTTGACACAGGCATGCGTATCGTGGGGTCGCCTGCAGTGAGTGAAGGGGTTGTAGTCTTCGGTAGTGCCAACTATAATATCTATGGTTTGGATGCCAATACGGGTAAAGAAATATGGCACGTGACTACCAATCAAGCCGTAATGGGTGCTGCCACTATCCATCAGGGAATCGCATATATCGGGGGTGGCGACGGTAGAATGTTCGCCATCAATATCCATACAGGCGATATAAAATGGTCGTTTGATGAATTGAAGAACTACGTTCTTACTCGTCCATTGGTGTATGACGAAAAACTCTATTTCGGAACTTGGGACACACACTTCTACGCCCTCAATCTTGCAGATGGGGCGTTGGCTTGGAAATGGAACAATGGTAAGAGCAATCCTAAACTCTCTCCAGCCAGCGTATGGCCTGTAGCAGCCAACGGCAAGATTTTCTTCACGGCGCCCGACCGCTATTTCACTTGTCTCGATGCCCAAACGGGCGAACAAATTTGGCGTACCAACCAATATAAGGTACGTGAGACAGTGGGCATTAGCGAAGATGGAAAGATGGTCTATTCTAAGTGTATGTGGGATACTATCGTAGCTCTAGATGCGACTACCAATGATGTGCAAGTGCATTGGATAAGCAATGCCGATTTTGGCTACGAGCACAACCCTGCTATGCCTTTAGAAAAGGACGGTACATTGTGGGTAAGCACCAAGAATGGCGTACTCCTCGGTATGGATGCGGCCACGGGTAAGGTGCTTTGGCGCCACAAGATTGGCAATTCCATACTTAATACACCACTCCCATTAAGCCACAAAGAATGTATCTTCACCAGCAGCGAAGGTACTATCACATACATCCGTGTCAAATAACCTCAATAACCAATAGTCCAAAGCCAATACCCCATGTACAACCTAAAAGCATATTTACCTACAACCAAAAAGGAGTTGCAACTCCGTGGTTGGAACGAGGTGGATGTCATCCTCTTCTCGGGTGATGCATACATTGACCACCCTGCTTTTGGCGCAGCGGTTATTGGACGAGTATTAGAACATGCGGGCTACAAGGTGGCTATCGTGCCACAACCCGATTGGCGTGGCGATCATCGCGACTTCACCAAGCTCGGACGCCCACGCCTATTCTTTGCCATTACGGCAGGAAGCATGGATAGTATGGTCAATCACTATACGGCTGCCAAACGTCTGCGTTCGGATGATGCCTACACACCCGAAGGGAAAGCTGGCATGCGCCCTGACTATTGCACCATTACATATTGCAATATCCTCAAGCAACTATATCCCGATGTGCCTATCGTTATTGGCGGGATAGAAGCATCCATGCGCCGTTTGACCCATTACGACTATTGGTCAGACCGTCTCATGCCAAGCATATTGGTAGACTCCAAAGCAGATTTATTAGTCTATGGCATGGGCGAGAAGCAGATTGTGGAGATTGCAGATGCGATTAGCCAGGGGGGCAATGAGGAAAATGAAAAGCTTCACTGTATTCCACAAACAGCATACCTTGCCAATCACCCATCTCTTCAGGGAGGAGACGGGGATAAGCTCGTGCTACGCAGTCATGAGGAAGCACTCCATAGCAAACGAGTACATGCCGAGAATTTCCGACTCATCGAGACAGAGAGCAACAAGATCCACGCCGCTACTATCATACAGCCCGTAGGCAATCAATATGTAGTAGTCAATCCGCCCTACCCCACCATGACCACCGAGGAACTGGACGCCATCTACGACCTACCATTCCAATACCACCCACACCCTAAATACAAAGGCAAACACATACCTGCCTATGAGATGATTCGTTTTTCCGTATGCATGCACCGCGGATGCTTTGGAGGATGCAGTTTCTGTACGATCTCTACCCATCAAGGAAAACAAATCACATCACGTTCAGAGACAAATATCCTACGACAAATTAGCATATTGAAAGACTTACCCGAGTGGAAAGGCTATTTGAGTGACTTGGGTGGTCCAAGTGCCAACATGTACGGCATGCACGGCACTGACCTATCGCTATGCGAGAAATGCGCTCGTCCCAGTTGCTTATGCCCTACAATATGCAAAAATCTCAACCAAGATTTCAAACCTTTATTACACATATATAATAAGGTCAACCAACTACCATACATCAAAAAAGCCTTCGTTGGCAGCGGCATACGATACGACCTCATGAACGAAGCATACGGCAAGCAACTCATCACCCACCATGTCTCGGGACGACTCAAGGTAGCACCAGAGCACACTTCAGATAGTGTGCTAAAGATCATGCGAAAACCCTCATGGGCACAATACGAACGTTTTCACCTATTCTTTGAGCAAGTCAATGCCCAAGCAGGGTTACGCCAGCAGCTTATACCCTATTTCATCTCATCGCATCCTGGATGTACCAACCAAGACATGCAGCATTTGGCTGAACAGTGCAAAAAGTTGCACTACCGACCAGAGCAGGTGCAAGATTTCACACCCACACCCATGACATTGGCAACAACGATGTTCTACACAGGACTAAATCCATACACCATGCAACCCGTGTATGTGGCCAAGACCAAAGAGGAAAAGCAAAAGCAGAATAGTTATTTCTTTTGGTGGAAACAACCACTATCCAAAGCAAAAAACAACACACCCACACACAATAAACAACGCATTTATCATCCTAAATAAAAATGATACGCAAAAAATTTCAAATCAACCCCAACACACTTGAGTTAGAGCAAGTGGAGCACGGATTGACCTATTGGTTACGCCGCAGTGGATTATATATATTAGGAGGTATTGTACTTGGTATCTTTTTCTTATTTCTTTTTCTCACGTTTTTCCCATCCCCTCGTGAGAAACAGCTGCTAAAAGAGAAAGAGACATTGCAAGCACAATTGAAGATGCTCAACAATCAAGTCGATCAGATGCAATTAGTCATGACCGACCTACAACAACGCGACGACAATCTCTATCGCGTATTGTTCGATGCAGAGCCTATCCCACTCAGCATTCGACAAGGAGCACAACGCAAAATCTCTTACTACGAACAAATCGCACGAATGACCAACAACCAATTAGCTGCTGATTTGACACTCAAAGTGGATGTACTTGAAAAAGAACTATATGTACAATCCAAGTCCTACGACGAAATCATAGAGATGGCTAAGACCCGGGAGGTGCGAATGGAGAATATTCCGGCTATTCAGCCCGTACTCAACAAAGATCTAAAGCGTGTAGCATCAGGTTATGGTGTACGTATTGACCCCGTGTACCATGTGCGCAAATTCCACCAAGGCATGGACTTCACCGCACCTACTGGCACTGAGATCTTTGCCACGGGCAACGCTAAAGTCATCTTCACGGGTTGGAAACAAGGTTATGGCAACACCATCATCTTAGACCACGGGTTTGGATACAAGACTGTTTATGCCCACCTCTACAAATCACTCGTTCGAAAAGGACAGAGAGTCAAGCGATACGATATCATCGGACTTGTGGGTAATACGGGAAAATCTACAGGACCTCACTTGCACTACGAAGTACGACTCAATGATCGACCCGTAGATCCACGCAACTACTATTTCTACGACTTATCGCCTGAGGAATACGATCAAATGATCCAACTATCCAACAATTTTGGTCAGATGTTAGATTAACAGTTCTCCTATTGCCGCGCGAGCTTTGGTGCCTACTACCACCATTCGGTAAATCCACATATCACGCAGATATGCTACCAATTCCATAGGATTGACATGGGAGAACGATGACAAACGAAAATAGCGATACAACTGCTGTATATACCCATTGGTAATGATATTCATATGCCCCATTTGATCACCGATATGGTGCATCATCTCACCTTGAAACTGTCCTTGCATGGTACGCAAAATCACGTCCGACATGCCGATCAACGCATACTTATCGCTATCACACATGGGCCAATTATTCAGCAATTCTTCCACCTGTTCACGTCTATCCTCTTCCACATTCATCAGTTGCTCATCTGCCCATGGCAAGAACCAATGCGCTGCACATTCACGGAAAAATGCCGTATGATATGCCGTCTTAAATATCAGGAAATTTTGATCCAATGACATTTTAGCCATACGATCCATCTCATCTTGGTGCTTGCGTATCACATCAAAAAACTCATCCGAGCCCACTTGATTCATCAGGGGCAAGAGTTCTTTGGTCATTTCTTGATTAAATTTCTCCAACTGCTTCACCTGCGAAGTCCGCGCTATATTGCACAATGCGGTGAAACTCAATTCCGAATCATCTGTCAGCACCTCCTGAATAGTATCCCACAAGTCCTCACTATCACGTATCGCTGCATTATTTTTCATCAGCACAAGCAATATGCCCACAATAAGCCGCTCACGCACGATCTGCTCCTCGCATATGGAATAGGCTTTCAATAGCAAGCTAAATCGTTCTTTATTCCATGCATGCTCTATCAGCGACAATGTCAAACCCGACACAGCCATAGCTGCATCCATCGGATGAGCTACATCTTGCATCAAAACCAAGAAATCCGCCACATCATCTTCAATCAGCAATCGATCTGCACGATAGTAGTCGAAGAGAGCACACGCAGCCTGCATCATACTCATGACACGATTTCCTCACGTATGAGATAGTTATTACGCTCGTGAGAATTACGAATAATCAGCTCACCCAAAAATCCTGCCAAAAATAGCATACAACCCAGTATCATCATTAAGATACTCAAGTGGAAATATGGATTCACGCCTACTAACATCGCTGCTATACCATGCGCAAGAGCATATAGTTTCATGCCACCTACTACCACGATAGCCATCAATCCCAACAAAAACATCACACTACCCACCAATCCGAAGAAGTGCATAGGCTGCTTACCAAACTTATTCAAAAACCACAGGGTCATCAGATCCAAGTAGCCATTCACGAAGCGACTCATTCCAAACTTGCTCTCGCCAAACTCACGTTTGCGGTGCTGAACCACTTTCTCACCAATCTTGCCAAATCCAGCATTCTTTGCCAGGTATGGGATATATCTATGCATCTCCGAAAACACCTCTATATTCTTTACCACCTCTTGGCGATAGGCTTTCAGTCCGCAGTTCATATCATGCAATTGGATACCCGTCACGCTACGAGCTGTCGCATTAAAGAGTTTGCTTGGGATATTCTTCGTCAGTTTGTTGTCATAGCGTTTTTGTTTCCAACCACTCACCAAATCATAGCCTTCTTCTACAATCATCTTGTAGAGTGCTGGTATTTCATCTGGCGAGTCTTGCAAATCGGCATCCATGGTGATTACTACATCGCCTTGCACTGCCTGAAAACCGCAATGCAAAGCTGCTGATTTACCATAGTTCCTACGAAAACATATGCCACGCACATGCTCATCTTTCGCACGCAAATCTTTTATCACTTGCCACGAATTATCCGTCGAACCATCATTCACAAATAGTACCTCGTAAGAAAAACGATGCGCTTGCATTACACTTACTATCCACTCATGCAATGCAGGAAGACTCTCCGCTTCATTATACAATGGAACCAAAACCGATATATCCATAATACTAATTATATTTTCAAAATTTATTAATTCGACTGCAAAGTTACTAAAAATATTCGAAATATGCATAATAATCGTCTTTTTTTTTGCTCATTTCACAAAAAATCACTAACTTTGCGGTCTAAAAAGGTACATTATGCGTAAATATCAAGAAGAAATTGGCAAACTCTGGGACTTAAATCCCCTCTGGAATTCTCTCACTCCAGAGCAAAAGAACTTCATTGATAACAATTCTGAGATAAAGAAATATCGCAAAAATGAGATGATACACCGCGAGGGAGATATGCCCACGCATATCATGATGGTGGTATCTGGCACTGTGCGTCTATCAAAAGAGGGAGTAGGTCAGCGAGTGCAAATCATACGCTTGCTAAAGCCGTTCGACCTTTTCGGCTACCGCAGTGTTATCGTAGGTGATGCACACTCCTCATGCGCCAGCACACTCGAACCCACTATCGTCTATCGTGTCCGACGTGAAGCTTTCTTGAGATTAGTACAGCAAAACAACGAATTCTGTTTCAGTGTCTTGGTTGCCATGTCCAAGAATCTGGCAATCTCCGAATCCCGTACTGTCAACCTTACACAAAAGCATATCCGCGGTCGTTTGGCTGAGTCGCTGCTCACCTTGCGCCACACGTACGGATTCGACGAGGATGGAGCTACCATCGCTATGTATATGGCACGAGAGGATTTGGCAAATATGTCCAACATGACCACCTCCAATGCCATTCGCACCCTATCCCAGTTCGCCAGCGAAGGCCTAATTGCCATCGACGGACGCAAAATCAAGATTCTCGACGAAGAGGAGATTACGCGTATCAGTCGCTTGGGATAATCTCATTCTGTGCAATAGTCACTCTTATGCGCACATCTATATTCATATTGTTCACGTTGCTTTTCGCAACGCCTTTGTTTGCCCTTGATATGGATTACCGGCTGAGCGGTCACGTAGGTTGGATTATGCCTGATGGCAAAGTTGACCTTGTCACCTCACCCAACAACCAAGCTACTGGACTATGGATTGGACCCACTGGAGGTGCTGATTTATCCGTCACTTTTTACCCCAACTGGCATGCGCTCAGACAATGGAATCATGCGGGTATCGGTGTAGGACTCACCCATTGGGCTTTCCCACACGACAAATTAGGTCAGGCATTTTCCGCATATACCTATCTTGAGATTCCACTCGTTCGACTACCACATTTCATCTTAGGACTTCGCCCCGCCATGGGTGTAGCCTTCAATACCAAGACATATAGAAATACGATCCCTGCTGAAGACTTGTATGCCACTATGGAAGGTTCCAATCGCTGCATTGGCGGTATGATCAATCTCTATTGTCCCGAGGCCATGTATATTGATTTCCCGATTACCAAAGGCTGGACTATTGGCATCAGTGGCGGTTGGTATCATATCAGCAACGGCAGTGTTCGCCAACCTAATTCTGGCTATAATATCTTTGCTGCTGAGGTTGGAGTACGCTATTCCTCCAATAGCGACACCCGCCACAGTTCTGCCATTGCGCAGGGTCACAAAGCCCACTATCCTGCTTCTGACAAGCCATGGCTACTTACCTCATCTGTCTCTGCATCTGGACGCCAAGTCTATTACAAGGATCAGCAGACCTTCTTTGTTGGCTCGATGCACGCTGCTGCTTATTGGAATGCGCACCCTATTTTTCGTTTAGGTGCTGGTATTGACGTATTCTACGATGGGGCTTATATACAGCGCACTACGCAATTCCAAAAGACTAATCTCGCAGCAGCCCAACCCGGCGATTGTTGGCGTGTGGGTGCCAGTCTGCAACCTGAGTTTGTAGTGGGCAATTTTGCATTGGGTTTGCAAGTAGGCGCATACCTTTATGACCCCGTCAAGGAGTTAGAGCCTTATAGCGAGGCCATCCTATCTCCTACAGGACGTATCAAAAAACCTATCTTCTATGCCTACGACCTGCTCAATGCAGGCAGTGCTGGTTATCCTGACGGATGGATCTATACATGCGTTGTCGCTAAGTATTATTTACCTTGGCATATCTTCGTGCAGGCTATGATGAAAAGCCACCTCACAAAAGTGGAGTTTATTAGCCTCGGTTTAGGTTTCTACTATTGATATAACAAAAATCCCTTCCCGCACAATGCGGAAAGGGATTTTTCTTTACTATCTTTTTACAGATGATTACTCAGCTATCTCTTCAGCTGCTTTCTTGGTTGCTTTTTTAGCTTTTGCTGGTTTCTCAGCTGCCATAGAAGCGTGCAAGTCAGCCAAAGCACCGAGGTCACCAAGAGTGGTCTTCTCCATCTTTGGCAACTCTGGTTGTGCCTCTTTCTCTTTCTTTGCCTTCACCTCTTTAGCAGGAGCCTCTTTGCGCTCCTCCCAAGTGCGGAGGTGTGAGAGAAGGATACGCTTAGCCTCGCGGTTAAACTCAATCACCTTGAAACTCATAGCATCACCTACAGCCACAGCACCCTTATCCTCTTTTTGGAGGTGACGTGCGGTGCAGAAGCCCTCTACGCCTTCTTCCAAAACGATAGTTGCGCCCTTGTCTGTTACCTCTACTACAGTACCATCTACTACAGTATCTACGCCGTATTTAACTGCGAGTTCCTCCCATGGGTTCTCTTCCAATTGCTTGTGACCCAAAGAGAGACGACGGTTCTCCTTGTCGATCTCAAGAACTGCTACCTCGATCTCTGCACCGATTTGAGTAAACTCGTTAGGGTGTTTGATCTTCTTGGTCCAGCTCAAATCGCTGATGTGGATCAAGCCGTCAACGCCTTCCTCAATCTCAACAAATACACCGAAGTTGGTGAAGTTGCGAACTTTTGCAAAGTGGCGTGTACCTACTGCATACTTGGTCTCGATAGTCTCCCAAGGATTGTTCTTGAGTTGCTTCAAGCCGAGTGACATCTTGCGCTCGTCGCGGTCGAGTGTCAATACTACTGCCTCAATCTCTTGACCTACTTTCAAGAAGTCATTTGCAGAACGGAGGTGTTGGCTCCAGCTCATCTCACTTACGTGGATAAGACCCTCTACACCAGGAGCAACCTCTACGAATGCTCCGTAGTCAGCCATCACTACTACCTTACCGCTAATCTTATCACCTACCTTGAGATCTGCATTGAGTGCCTCCCATGGGTGAGGAGTAAGTTGCTTCAAGCCGAGAGCAATACGCTTCTTATCGTCATCAAAGTCGAGGATAACCACGTTGATCTTCTCGCCCTCTTTAACGATCTCGTTAGGATTGCTTACGCGACCCCAACTAAGGTCTGTAATGTGAATCAAACCATCTACGCCACCGAGATCCATGAATACACCGTAAGGCATAACTGCTTTCACAGTACCCTCGAGTACTTGACCCTTCTCAAGGTGAGAGATGATTTCTTTCTTTTGAGCCTCCAACTCAGCCTCGATGAGAGCCTTGTGAGAAACTACCACATTACGGAAATCAGGATTTACCTTAACAATCTTGAACTCCATTGTTTTACCAACGAAGATATCATAGTCGTGGATTGGCTTCACGTCGATTTGGCTACCTGGCAAGAATGCCTCTGTACCCAAGATGTCAACGATCATACCGCCCTTAGTGCGGCACTTGATGTAACCCTTAACTACCTCGTTGTTATCAAGAGCCTCATTTACGCGATCCCAGCTACGAGCTGCGCGAGCCTCTTTGTGAGAAAGTACCAATTGACCATTCTTGTCCTCTTGGCTCTCTACATATACCTCTACGGTATCACCTACCTTCAAATCAGGGTTGTAGCGGAACTCAGCAGCTGGCACGATACCATCTGACTTGTAGCCTACGTTTACTACTACCTCACGTTTGTTGATAGAAATTACAGTACCTTCTACTACCTCTTGGTCTTTGATTGCGCTAAGGGTAGCGTCGTACTTAGAAAGAATTTCTTCGTTTTGTTTGCCTTGAGCTTCGTTCTCAAATGCATCCCAGTCGAAGTTCTGGAGTGAAAGATTTTCTGCCATAATTAGCATGTTTTAGACCACTTCGTTGTTAGATTTTAGATCACTTCGTTGTTGGATCGTTCGCTTTGCTCACTATTAGCCTTTTGGTCTAATAGCCGCTTTGCGGCGGTCTAACAATGTCATGGTCTAACTTCCAACAGCCCCTATAGGGCGGTCCTTTTAATTAAAAGTTAAACATTAATTCAGCTTTTTTCTCGCGCGAGCGAACCTTAATATATAGTCTGCCCACAAAAAAGCGCGCAAAGGTACAACTTTTTTTGTATATATGCAAATATTTTTGTACTTTTGCAGCGATTTTGTGAATTTTATACTAAAAGCCTATACGATTATGTCAAAACACACTTGGAAATATGCCAATATAGGTGGCGATACACGTGTAGTCATCAAAGATGGCAAAGATATTCAGCACTTAGCCGAGTTGGATGAGAAGCTGTGGGCTGTACTGGCATGTCCCGTTTCGGGTTTAGAGATTCCCGACGAAAGTTTGCAGTACATGGATAACAACAACGATAGCAAGATTCATATCTCCGATGTGATTCACACCGCAAAGTGGTTATGCCACGTATTGAACAACCCACAAGTGCTTTTCGATGGCAAAGCAGCATTGGCATTGACGGAGATTGCGGATGAAGCATTGCTTGCTATAGCCACCCCATTGGCAACAGACGGTATAGTAACCTTAGAGGCGGTCAAGGCTGCCGTTGCTGGAGCTACGATTGAGGCACAAGCCCTACCCGAAGCACCTTACGCAGCAGATGTGATAGCTGCATACAAAGCATGCAAAGATAATTATACCACTTATTTTCAAACCATTAAGCTCCAAGCATTGGGGTTGGCTACCCTACCCGCGGATGCTGTAGCACCAGGAATCACAGAGGAGGCGTTTGACAAGATGGGTAAGCAGATTGCTGATTATGAATCAAGTAAAGCTGCTGCAGAGATGGCGAATGCTGCCATGTTGGCCACTGCGCAAGCGCAATACAAGCCTTTGGAGAAACTGCTATTACTCTGCCGTGATTATGTGACCCTGCTGCGCAACTTTGTATCGTTTCAGGACTTCTATACCAAGCGTACAAAGGCATTATTAGGACGAGGCGCAGATGATGAAGACCCATGGGCAATCTTCCAAGCAGGAACTTTGGTCATCGACCAACGCGCATGTCACCTCTGCTTGAAAGTCAGCGACATGGCGAAGCATAATACACAAGCTATCGATAGTGGTATGTTCCTTATCTATTGCAATTGCAAGCACCACGCTTCGGGACAGACAATGCAAATTGTCGCTGCCATGACGGTGGGCGATATACGCAATCTGAAAGTGGGCAAAAACGCCCTATTCTATGACCGCCAAGGACGCGACTGGGAAGCCGAAGTAATCAAGATTATTGACAATCCTATCTCTATAGGACAAGCTTTCTGGAGTCCCTACCGCAAATTAGGAGACTGGGTCAGCGGACTTATCACCAAATCCGCTGCTGAGAAAGAGAAGAAGTCCTTCGCTGACCTAACCACCAAATTGCAGACTACCCCTGCTGCCACATCAGACAAGCCTGCTCAGCCTGCGCCATTCGATATTGCCAAGTTCGCTGGTATCTTTGCTGCGATTGGTATGGCAGTGGGATATATCGGTAGTTTCTTAACTTCGCTGGCAACAGGAGTAAAGAGCATTGCCCTCTCTGCATGGTGGGCACTACCGGTCGCTATCATCTCGCTTTTATTGGTTATTAGTGGTCCGTCTATGATACTGGCATGGATGAAACTGCGCAAGCGCAACCTTGCCCCGCTGCTTAACGCCAATGGTTGGGCCATTAACGCAGATGCGATAGTGAATGTATTGTTTGGTAACACCCTTACCGAACAAGCACAATACCCTCTTGTCAAACTGACAGACCCTCATGCTAAGACCAAGCAACTCACCAAAGTTAGCAAATGGACCATTGCGATTACAGCCATTCTAATAGGTATCACTGCTGCCGTATTAGCATTATATCTTTGTGGATTCCGTGTATGTTACTGCTTTATATAACCCCCACTATTACAAGTTATGAAAAAAATTTACACTTTTTTAGCAATAGGCATCTTATGCCTACATAGTCTATCTATCGAAGCTCGCACCGTGCAAGAAGCCAGTGCCATAGCTAGTTCATTCATCCAGTTGCGTGGCGAGTCCGTACCTGCCAAGCGCATACGCCAAGCCAGCCAGGCTACCACCGTGAGCGTGCCTGTAGAATTAGCTTACACGCAACTGCAAACAGATAGCATCACCCCAGCTGTATATGTATTCAACAGCGAAAATCAGGGATTCGTACTCGTAGCTGCCCAAGACCACGCACGTGCTATTTTGGGTTACTCCGACGAGGGATATTTCGATGAGAACAATATCCCCAACAACATGCTTTTCTGGCTACAGATGTATGCCGATGAGTTGGCACAGGAGACTACTAACTATCAAGCAATGAAATTAGTAGCTGCGCAGCACAATTCCACACGATTAGAAACTATCAAGCGCAAACCGAGTGCAGACACCTACCCCACCATTAGCCCTATCTTGGGAAATACCGTATGGGGACAAGGAAAACCTTTCAACAACTATTGTCCAACCTACGATGGTCAACGTACCGTTACGGGCTGCGTAGCTACTGCCTTGAGCCAAATCATGTACGTACATAAGCACCCTACCAGAGGTAAGGGCAGCCATTCTTATACCACTGCCACCAAGCAATTGAGCGTAAGTGCTAACTTCGGCAATACCACTTACGATTGGGCAAATATGATACCCAGCTACGAAAACTCATATACCACCACCCAAGCCAATGCCGTAGCCACGTTGATGTATCATGTGGGCGTAGCTGCTGATATGGACTATACCGTAGAGGGTAGCGGAACGACATCAAATGTTGCCTTAGTTGCAATAACCAAGTATTTTGATTACGACAAAGCAATCAACATACTGCCTAAAGACTATATGAAAGAAGACAACATATTGCAGACTATTGCTACTGACCTACAAACTGGTCGCCCTGTATATTTCAGCGGTGCCACTATCAATCAAGAGGGACACGCTTTCGTCTGCGATGGCATGAGAAGCGATGGCTACTTGCATATCAACTGGGGTTGGAATGGCACTGCAAATGGTTATTTCACCCTATCTGCCCTTGATCCAGAGCACCAAGGCACAGGTGGCAGCACAAGCGATTTGGCATTCACCGAAAGAGTTGTAGCATATACGAATATCAAGCCCAATGCAGGCGGTGATGCGTTGCCCTTGGTTACTATTGACCAGCTCATCCGCACCTCTGCTGACGAGATTAGCAAAAACAAGTCCGTGAGTTTTTCCCTCGAAAATTTCACCAGTTCGGGTTTGACAACTGCTGCGGGAATGGTAACATATTTCATTTATGACAGCAATGGCGCACTCATCAGCCAAATACCAATAGGTACAATCGAATTACCTGTTGGCTACTACTATACCGACCCAATCCAGCTATCAGAATCATTGCCTAATTCGTTAGCAACAGGTAATTATGAATTAGAGATTCGCTATGTAGATGATGCTGGTATTGACCATCCTATCCTCGTCAAGGAAGTAGGCGAAGTGCGCATACCATTCACTGTTACTAACACACAGTTTATCTTCAGCGAAAATTCTGTGGATTACTCCATCAAAAACCTACAAGTCACCACCAGCCAAGATACAGTATTTTTCTCGTTTGAGAGCGAAGCACCTAACTTCCATGTTAAGATCACAAAAGAAGAGGGCGACGTTGTAGCAGAAGGTACTATTGATTTCAAAAATGTGCAGGTTACAGAACTGGAAGATGGCAACTACACCCTGTGGATTCGTCCTGTAGATGCAGCAAAAGAATACTATATCGGCGATGCAGTCGAAACTACTTTCACAATCAGCACAGTAGTCATTGATTACACTATTCGCAACTTGGAAGTCTCCACAGAGGGCAGCACAGTGCATTTCAGTTGGGAGAGCGAAGCGCCTTATTTCCATGTCAAAATCACTCAAGACGACGGTACAAGCATTGTCAACACCATTATTGACTTCAAAAATGCCAAATTAGAAGATATGGAAGATGGTAACTACACGCTGTGGATCCGCCCTGTGGACGAAGCGCAAGAGTACTATATCGGTGATGCAGTAGAAGCGACATTCACAATCAGCACTGTGGTTCTTGATTACACGATTCGCAACTTGGTAGTCACTACCGAGGGAAGCACAGCACATTTCGGTTGGGAAAGCGATGCACCTTACTTCCATATTAAGATTACGAAAGAAGACGGCGAAGTTGTGGCAGAAGGTATTATTGATTTCAAAAATGCCAGATTAGAGGATATGGAAGATGGCAACTATACGCTATGGATTCGCCCTGTGGACGAAGCGCAAGAGTATTATCTCGGCGATGCAGTCGAAGCTACATTCACCATAGCCACTATCCCTACAGACGTAGTAGATATCACTTCCGACGAGACGCTCTACCTCTACGATCTCATGGGCAGACTGGTGGATAGCAAACCTGCCAACGACAAGCTACCATTCGATGTGCCACAAAGTGGTGTGTATATTCTCCAAGGACAAAAGGTATTTATCTCAAAATAAACCAGTTCCTCTACTATACACCATAAAAAATGCTCCTCAACGGGAGCATTTTTTAATTCAAATCATATCCATAATGGCGAAGTCGTGTTTGCGACGAGCGCCAGTCTTTATCCACCTTCACAAATAGTTGCAGAAAAACGGGTTTACCAAAGAATGCTTCGATTTCTTTTCTCGCTTGTGTGCCTACTCGCTTGAGGGCTTTGCCGCCCTTACCGATGATGATTCCTTTTTGGCTATCACGTTCTACATAAATGATAGCGCCAATACGAATCATACCTTCGGGATGTTGCTCATCGGGTTCTTCGTCATGAAATGTCTCCACTTCCACCTCTACGCTATAAGGAATCTCTTTGTCGTAGTTGAGCAGGATTTTCTCACGAATCATCTCATCCACAAAGAAGCGCGACGATTTGTCGGTCAGTTGGTCTTTGGGGAAGAAAGGCGGACATACAGGCAAGGCTTCGCGGATAGCAGCGAAGAGTTGGTCTGTACCAAATTTCTGCTGCGCAGAGATAGGAAACACCGTAGCCTCTGGCAGTACGCGGTGCCAATACTCCACCAACTGCTCAAGTGTCTCTTGGGTCGTAAGATCAATCTTATTGATTACGAGGAAGATTCGCACATTCTTCAGGCGTTTCACCTTATCCAGAAAGTCGGCATTTTTATCGGGATTATCTTGTACATCTGTCACATACAGCAATACATCTGCATCCACCAATGCCGAGCGCGAAAATTCGAGCATCTGTTCTTGCAACTTATAGTTAGGTTGCAAGACGCCTGGAGTATCTGAATATACCATTTGAAAGTCATCGCCATTCACGATTCCCATGATACGATGACGTGTAGTTTGTGCCTTTGAGGTGATAATAGACAAGCGTTCGCCCACCAGCACATTCATCAAGGTGGACTTACCCACATTGGGATTTCCTACAATATTTACAAAACCAGATTTATGCATCTTATTTCAAAATTCATTAATTTTACGCACTTGTACTAACTTCAACACTTGATTCATCAAATGCGAATGCAAAGGTACAATTTCTTTTTCACATATACAAGTATTTACGCTTTTTTCACAGAATACGGCTACTTTTTGCATACTCCACTTATCTATTCTGTTATGTTTACACTGCAAGCGACGATTGCGTTTTGCTATCTCCATGTTACAATATCTACTTTTTTTTGGATATTTCCGCTCCTATTTGTACAATTCAAATAAAAATCGTAACTTTGCAACGCAAATCAAATGAAAACGGTTAAGACACTCCACTTTGATTTTGTAAATCTTGGCGTATCATTTTCGTTATCAATTGATTAGCCTCCAATTAAGTGTATCTTTTTGGAGAAATGTATATAAACGGTCAGTTTTTCGCTGACTCATGTTTGTATTTTGTAGCGCGCGTATGCGTGCATGCGTTCCTTGAAATAATGATATGATAAAAATCTATCTAAAATCTCTGAGAAGTATCGTTACCACATCGTTACCACCACGTTACCACTATGTACGTGGCAGTACCACCCTCTCAAACTACTTATTTCTACACTTTGAGCACCTTTTTCAGGACGGGACAGCGCACTTGCTACATGACTTTCATCATATCATTCTTTCGCGGCGAAGCCGCTATAGGTTAAAGGTTAGAGGCTAAAGGCAAGGAGCCTTATCGCTTCGCTCTGAACCTTGATAACTCAAAACAACGCACATTAAGTGCAAATAACATATCAACGTCGCACTGCGACACACAACGTTCGGCTCGCCGAACAAAACATGTTCTTTGACGTATTGACATATTTGGATTTATATACCGTGTTTCCGTGCACATCCGTGCTCGTCCGTGGGAGGTATTTCCGCCAAACTCGGTAAAAATTTTCCGCCAAACTCGGTAAAAGTGACGCCAAACGCTATAGTAATTTTTCGCCAAACGCCTTAAAAGTATTTGTAAGCGATTGTATATCAATGAAAAGTTATTTTCTTGTTTTTCACTCATAATAACAGATGTTTTTACAACTATTTCCGCCAAACTCGGTAAAAATTTTCCGCCAAACTCGGTAAAAATTTTCCGCCAAACTCGGTAAAAACTCTAAAAACGCTTGCCTGATTCAAAAAAAAGTTGTACCTTTGCAGCGAATTTTGAAACTAACAACATATCACTATGGCAAATTTCGAATACAAACCGCGTATTGCTGACCTATTGCTTAATTCTAAATTACGTACTTCGGGAGCTGTTTTGGTACAAGGACCAAAATGGTGTGGCAAATCTACTACTGCAATGCAAAAGGCGAAAAGCTCTCTAATGCTTGGTAGTCCAATAACATTACAGGAAAGTCGTAACCTGCTCCATATTGACCCAAGATTGCTGCTAAATGGCGAAACACCTCGCCTATTCGACGAATGGCAAACTATTCCAGAACTTTGGGATACTATCCGTTCGGAAGTAGATGAGCGTCGCGAGTTAGGGCAATTCATACTGACTGGCTCTGCTGTCCCATTGGAAACGGATAAAATCCAGCATACTGGTACGGGGCGATTCTCATGGTTGCGCATGCGTCCTATGAGTTTGTGGGAGTCTGAAGAATCAACAGGAGAGGTTAGTCTGGCAGAATTGTTTACTGAATCTTCTAAAAAGTTATTAGGAGAAAATCAACATAAGTTGCAAGACATTGCTCATATCCTTTGCCGTGGTGGTTGGCCTATTACGCTGTCGCAAGAGCCAGAAGATGCGTTGCATATTGCATCTAACTATGTGGACGCTATTGCCGAATCCGACGTCTCGCGTGTGGATGGCACACTGCGCAATCCGATGCGTGTGCGCCGTTTGCTTCGTTCACTCGGACGATTACAAGGTACGCCTGCACCCATCAGTACGATATATCAAGATATGCTTGCCAATGATGAACAGGGCTTGTCGGAGAAGACCATTGCTTCGTATATCAATGCATTAGAAAAAATCTTTGTGGTCGAAGACATGCAAGCATGGAGTACGAACTTGCGTTCTAAAACGGCAATCCGAACCAGTGATACGCGCTATTTTGTGGACCCAAGTATCGCAGTGGCTGCATTGGGTATCACACCCGACAAATTGATGCACGATATGAATACCTTTGGGCTTTTGTTCGAAACAATGGCAGTGCGCGATTTGCGCGTCTATGCAGATGCCATTGATGCTAAGGTGTATCACTATCGCGACAAAGATGAGTTGGAATGCGATGCCATTATTGAACGACGCGATGGCTCGTATGGATTGGTTGAAATCAAACTGGGCGGGGATTATGCTGTTAGCGAAGCGCAAATCACGCTCAATGCATTAGCAAAAAAAATCAACACCGACAAAGTTGGTAAGCCATCATTCCGCATGGTGCTAACGGCTATTGGCAAGTATGCACTGCGCCTTGAAGACGGCACTTTAGTAGTGCCGATAGGCTGCTTAAAGCACTGATTTACAGCAAAACACAATCAACACAAACTTGTGTGACACAACTTTGTGTGACACAAACTTGTGTTACTCTCCAAATGAAATAGGGCTATATGGCTCTATTTCGTTTTTATCCAAATAATGTCAACATTTCAAACCACGCTTTCGCGTTCGTAGGAACGCTATAGGTTAAAGGTTAGAGGCTAAAGGCGGGGAGCCTCATCGCTTCGCTCTGAACCTACAATAACTCAAAACAACGCACATTATGTGCAAACAACATATCAACGTCGCACTGCGACACACAACGTTCGGCTCGCCGAATAAAACATGTTCTTTGACGTATTGAAATGACTGATTTACGCTATAAGCATATAAAAATCTGACACAGAGTTTTGCTCCGTGTCAGACTGATAATGTGCGATGGAATTACGCAAAACGATTGTGCATAGTTGCGCTTGCAGCTGATTACGATATTCGTGTGGGATTTTGCTTCATTCTTAGCCACTCGCAGAAAAATGGATCTTCTAATATGTACTCATTTGTGCGAATGACAACTCCGCTTTTGACTAATCGTTTGAGCGAACTGAACGCCGTACTCGAAGCAATAGCTTTATTATTCAATGGGTTCTCTCTGTTGGAGAGTTGCAACAATGTGCCTTTATCGGTATTGTTGAAGTTCTCCCATAAACGCTCATAATTGAGGTCATGTGCTTGCAAGATGGCTTGAATAGCAGAAGTAACTACATTTTCTTGAAGAGTGTTTATCTCAATCTGATTAGACACTTCGAAAGCCAATTGCTGGGTATAGTACGGATGGCAAGAGGAGAAAGTCAATATTTCACACGTAACACCCTCTTTATCAGGAACCTCTGGCAGACGCTCCAACACGAACTGGTAGAAATCGTCATAAGGTATCTTACTGAGTCGCATGAGTCCACCAAAGTGATAAAAGGGCGATTTCTTACGTTCGAAAATCTCAAGCATCATCCCTTCTTGACTGCCCATAAATATATAATTGAGTCCACTCTGGAGTTGTATGATTGAGCGCAATTGCTTGTCAAGACCTTTGCCGATCTTCAATACTTCTTGAAACTCGTCAAAGATGATAATCAATTTCTTTTCTTGAGTACTCAGTTTTTGAAGAAGAGCCATTACATCCTCAAGCATTGTGTTGTCAGCTGCTTCCGATGGCTGAAAACCGAATTGACATTCATTCGTCATCGGATTAAGTGTGATAGTCGGCATTATACGAAAGTGGCGAAGCTCGTATCGCAATCGCTCTAATGGATATTGCGCCAAAATGGCTTTCAGCAGTTGTGTGGTAAACGAAGCTACGGATACAACATACTGCATATCCAACCAAATATACGGACGACCTACCTCTTCTACGCATTTTTTCACCAGACTGCTCTTTCCATAACGTCGAGGGCTGATCAAAACAAGGTGATTTTCGCTATCCAAGAACTGCTTCATGCGTACTAATTCGTTTTTTCGGTCAGTAAAAAACGTACCTTTAGCGAGGGTTCCGTAAGAAAATTTATTTGCCATAATTTTTTGTATTATAATGGTTTAACGTACTATTATTGCTCCATGCGAAAAAGTTCGCATTGAAAAAGTTCGCATTGGTTTATCCGAAAATTTTCGCAAAGGTACTGCATTTTTTTTAATTGTGCAAGTTTTTTCTCGCAAAAATGCATATTTATCAGTCATTTTCAACATTTCAAAGATCGCTTAAGCGCAACAAGCCGCGTTTTAGGTTAAAAGCGAAAAGCTACAGAGCGAAGCGATAAGGTTCCCAGCCTTTACACTTTACACGCTACACTTTACACTAAAAAAGAAATAATTAACTCAAAATTATAATGATATGAAACATTTAAAACTATTTTTCGCGTTATTCGCGATGCTCGCCCTCGGCGTAGGAAATGCGTGGGCAGCGGAAGTAACATTTGATCCTGCTTCGGATAAAACTTTCCCTAAGGATGGTGTTACATTATCTCTTACTGATGGTACATTGACCAATGGAACGGACTATCGAGTTTACAAAAATCAGACTATGACGATATCGTCTACTAATGGTACTATTACCAATATTGCATTGACATATAAGTCTGCTAGTTATGATGGTGGAGGATGGGCTACATCTTATCAACCAAACGCTGATTCATGGACATCTCCAACTGCATCGGGCGAACAAGCACGTATTACTAAAATTATTGTAACCTATACCCCATCTGGCGGTAGCGAAACTCCAGAACCTGATCCTGACCCAACTCCTGATCCAGAACCAGAGCCAGAGCCAGGAACTGGCGGAGAGGCACTTTCCTACACATGGGACTTGTCAACTAATTCATATAGCGCAGCCAGTACCAATCAAGTTACATGGTCTGCAGCTGATGTTAATATGGTTGTAGATAAGGGTACAGCATCAACTGCTCCTAATAATTATCTAGGTGGTGATGCGAATAATCGTACAAGTAGTCGTTTCTACACAAATAGTATTCTTACAATCACCCCAGAGGCTAATGTGACTATCACATCAGTTGTTTTTACTGCGACAAGCACAAGCTATGCTAGTGCACTTAAAGGAAGTACATGGACCAATGCTTCGGCTAGCGTTAGTAGTACTACTGTTACTGTTACTCCAACCAATGGAACAAACGCAATCTCTGCAAAAGTAGGTGGAACTTGTGGTTTTACAGGAGTGACTGTTCATTATACTAAAGCCGCTTCTGGTGAGCCAGAGCCAGTTATCGTTAAAACTCTCAAATCTATTGCTGTAACTGGTATGAAAACCACCTACGAACAAGGAGATATCTTCAAGTTCAATGGTACTTGTACTGCTACTTATAGTGTTACTAAAGACGGTGTTGCTCAAGCAGATGAAACAGCAGAGGTAACTCCTACATCTGTGTCAACTCCTAATATGAACACTATTGGAACACAAACGATCACAGTAACTTATGAAACGGTTTCAACTACATACGACATTACAATTACTGAGAACGAGGTGACACCTGGAACTTATAATGTTTTATTGGATAATGTGTTGTGGAATGTCGCAAGTGGACAACAAGCAGCTTCTGTAGAATCAATGTCAGGAAAAGCAAATGACATCACATTCTACACGACCAAAGGATCTTCACAAATGTATGCAAATGCAACTCAAACACGTTTTTATAAAGATCAAACATTTACAATTTCTGTTCCTGAGGGTTATTTGATAAAATCTATTACATTTGCAGAACCTGCATCAGATAAGAAATGGGATGGTTCTATTACTGTCAATACTGGAACATATACTGATGGTACAAAAACATGGACAGGATCTGCTCAAGAAGTAACTTATACTTTTGGTGCACAAAACCGTATTGCAAATGCAGAGATTACTTATGAAGTTGCTCCTGTTGAACCAGTTAAGACTTTGACTAGCATTGAGATCACAACTCCCGCTACTCAAACTACTTTCTGGCAAGGTGAGACATTTAATCATAATGGATTAGTTGTTACTGCTCACTATAGCGATGCAGCAGACGAGGTTGTTACTCCTACCGTAACTGGTAGCACTGCAACTGCTGGTACTGCAACCGTTAATGTTTCTTACAAGGAACAATCTACAAGTTATACTATCACCGTTAAAGCTATTCCTAATACCAAAGAAACTGCTTATACTATAGCAGATGCTTATGATATTATTGATAAATTGACAACCGCTAATGGCGTATTCATTTCTGGTACTATTTCTCAAATCGATAGCTATAGTGATCAATATAAATCAATTACTTACTGGATTTCTGCTGACGGTACAACAACCAACCAATTGGAAGTGTATAGCGGCAAGGGACTTGAAAGCGCAGACTTTGCGGCTGTAACAGACCTTTCTGTAGGTGATCAAGTGATTGTTTGTGGTAACTTGAAGAAATATAGTGGAACCTACGAGTTTGATAAAAACAACTATTTGGCATCTCATACTCCTACAACCAAAGATCCTGCTGGTCTTGCGTATGCAACTACCGAGTATACTGCTAATGTTGGCGAGGCCTTTACAACTCCAGAGCTTACTAACCCTCATAACTTAGTTGTAAAATATTCAACTAGTGATGCTTCTAAAGCTACTGTTGACGTAAATACAGGCGCAGTAACTATCGTTGCTGCTGGCGAAGTAACGATTACAGCTTCAACTACAGGTGATGCTACTCACGATGCAGGTTCTGCTTCTTATACTATCACAATTTCTAACCCAGCAATGGCTGTTGCTACATTACCATTTGCATTCGATAATGGCAAAGCTGACATTGAAAACACACCAGGTATGAGCCAAAATGGTCTTGGTTCTAACTATACATCTGCAAGATCTCCAAAACTTAAGTTTGATCATACTGGTGATTATGTGATCATCCACTTTAACGGCGAACCAGGAAAGTTATCTTACGACATTAAAGGTAATTCCTATAGCGGTAGTACCTTTACTGTGCAGGAGTCAGAGAATGGTGAAACCTATACTGATATCGTAGCATATACAGAGTTGAGTGATAAGGCAACTAAAACTCATACTTTAGCTGCTACTTCTCGTTATGTGAAATTCATTTACACAGAAAAGGTAAACGGTAATGTCGCTTTGGGTAATATTAAAATTGCTTTGCCAGAAGAAGAGCCAGAGCAACCAGGTGGTGAAACTCCAGAAGAACGTCTTACCGACTGGGTACTTACACCATTGGCTGATATTACTATCAATGACCTCGTAGTTATCACTATGACAAAGGGAGAAACTACATGGGCGATGACTAACGATAAGGGTACTACTGCTGCTCCAGTCGCTTCGGTTGTTACTTTGAGTGCAGATGCTCTTGCTGCAGAGCCTGACGCAAACTTAAAATGGGTTGTATCAAATGACAATGGTACTTTGACTATCTATCCATACGGTGCTTATGAAACATGGTTGTATTGCACAAATACAAATAACGGCGTACGCGTAGGTACAGGTGAGGCAAAAGAATTCACAATTGATACAGATCATTTGTACACCACTCTCACTAACGATCCACGTTACCTTGGTGTGTATGATGCTGATGCAGATACATGGCGTTGTTATACTTCTATCAATAGCAATATTGAAGGTCAAACATTGGCATTCTATGTGAAGAAGAATGCTAATGACGTTCTTCCAGGAACAGGTGAAGACCCAGAGGAGCCAGGTGATGATCCTGTTGTACCAACACCAACAATCAATCCAACTGCTACATTTATCTTCAATACCGCTGATGGCTTGACTAATTTAGGTATTATTTACCCTGCTACGGCTGATGAGGATACTGAGGGCGCATATAAGACCGATTTTGAGGATGGCGCAAGTTATACACAAGATGGCATCAAAATGACTACCACAAATGGTACGATTTCGACTATTCCTACACGAGTTTGGTTGACTGCAGCAGGAAAACTCGACCTACGCGTTTATAAAGGTGCGACATTGACATTCTCTGTTCCTGCAGAACATCAAATTTCTAAAATTGTCTTCGATGGTAGCAACATTGGTCACTTGTTGGTAAATGGAAATGCTGTTAGCGGTAATGCTTGGACTGGAAGTGCACAAACTATTACTTTCACAGCCAAAGATGATGCTAAAACAATCAAAATTAATACAATTGCATTCGTAGTTGAATATACTCGCAATGTAACCAACAAGTATGGTTCAATCTGCTTGCCATATGCTTCTGCAAGTACATCAGGTGCTTACTTCTATGAAGTGGTAGGTAAAGGAACTGAAGATAGTAAGCCTGCCGTATATCTCGCGAGCGTTAATACTTTAAAGGCTGGTGTTCCTTATATCTTTGAGAAAACTGCTAACACAATTAAGGTCGTTTATTCATCAGAGAAAGAAGATACTCCACAAAAAGCTAACGGTTTGATTGGTAATTTCACTAACGAGTATGTCGTTCCTGCTAATAACTACATCCTCTACCGCAATGAATTCATTCCTGCTGATGGTACAACAAACAAAGTAAACGCTTATCGCGCATATCTTAATCTGTCTGATGTAGATGGTGTCAAACCAACTCAAACAATGCCAGGTCGTCGTTACATCGGCATGAGCGTACAAGGAGAAAACGAGGCTACTGGCTTTGAGAATATATTCTCTACCGATGCTCCTGTTAAGGTTATCGAGAACGGACAACTCATCATCATCCGCGATGGCGTTAAGTATAACGTACAAGGACAAGTTATTAAATAAAGACAATATAGACAACCTTTCCGCTCGCGCAACATAGCGAGCGGTGAGGAAGTCTAATAAACACCTTTGCAAGCGCAATGTTGGCGCGCGCAGTTTGTTGTTTAAGTTGTCTTCAATAAAAATAAAAACGATTAAATTGTATTTGAAATGAAAAAAGTATATATCGCGCCTCAAACTGAGGCAATCCAACTTCTCGGTGAAAATGCCATCATGGCTGGTAGTCCTAAGGTTGGTAAATTCATCTCTACAGGTGATGCTGTGAGTGGTGCTTACGGAGATTAATCTCCCCTCTTGCGGATAGCATTAGTAGGATGCTCCGCTAACTCATTCAAAAAATCGTGCCAACCCCGCGGAAGGCACGATTTTTGATTATTATTTGATAAAAAATGCACTTTTTACAACTTTTGAGTTGTATATATAAAAAAAAAGTATTACCTTTGCAGCATATTTAATGAAGAATAGTATGACATTTGATAAAATTACAGAAGATGGTCGCCTTTGGGCGGTACGTTATGAAGGTGCAGAAGATAATGCTTTAGTAACTATTTTTGACCGATGGAACGATATTTTGTGGCTGCGTGAATTTTTTAAAGCTAATATTGATGATTTAGTATCTTATTTCAAAATTACAGATGTTAATGATGCAATATATGACACATTAGAAGATAGTGATAGATTAGAATGCTTGATTTTAGATATTTCTCCAGATGCAGATTTGGATCAGTTGTTTCGTCCATTGGAGAATAGTCGTTGCGATGAGCGTATCTTGAGTAAAGAAAAAGCGCGTATTCAAAATCGTCCACACCATGCTTCGTGGTTACGTATATATGCTATCAAACTCGAACCAGGAAAATATATCGTAACAGGGGGTGCGATTAAACTAACTGCTACTATGCAAGAAAGAGAGCACACTTTGCGTGAACTACATAATATGGAAAAGGTGCGCCAATTCTTAGTCGCTAATCATGTGATAGATGAGGATGCATTTGTAGATTATCTTAAAGAACTTTAAAATTACCTACTATGTTAGAAATTGTTTCAAAATTAGAGCAACTACAATCGCCGACACCTTCACGTTGGCGAGAGAACGCAGAACAACGCCAACAAAATAAAGCTTGGCTCCGTTACTCGCAAGGCATTGCTATGAAAATGCTTGATAAAATGGAAGAACAGCATCTTAATCAATCGCAATTAGCCGAAAGGATGGGATGTACTCAGCAGTATATATCGAAAATACTGCGTGGACAAGAGAATTTGTCTATTGAGACAATAGCCAAAATAGAGTTGGCTCTCAATATCCAGATTCTTTGTTGAGATTTGCATATATCATTAAAAATCATTACCTTTGCAGCGAGTTTTTCGAATTCTCGAAAACAAACAGGGAAAATAACTGTAGTTATATAGAAGCTAAAAAGAAAAATTTGTTAACTATATGTCACGAGAAATGTCCAATAGAATAGCCTATTTAGTGGCGTGTGTAGGTGCTTTTGCAGAACGATACGGACT
>JAFNUD010000072.1 GCA_017384225.1 Paludibacteraceae bacterium | reverse complement strand
ATAAACAGAACCACAAGCAATCAAATGTATATGAGCTTTGTCCTTATAAGTATCCCACACATCTTGTATCTCAGACATAATGGAAGGATTGATGTCATACAAGCGTTGAAACTCATCTATCATAAGTGTTACATGGTGTTGTTGGCTATATATCATCAATTCGCGCAACAAACTTGCAAACTTGTCCACTTGCCCATAAATATGGAAACCAAGTAGCGACTCTATGGATTGTTGAAATTCTTTGCAAATCATCGCTTCCGTTTTGGACGATACAAAGAAATACAACAATGGCTTGCTCTGAAAAGCATGTCTTACCAAAGTAGTTTTTCCAGTCCTTCTACGACCTAATAGCAAGGTAAATACTGATGTGGAATGAGATTGCCCATCTAATTGCAATAGTCTGATAATCTCCTGATTTCTTCCGTAAAACTTCATAGTTGTATAATTTTACAAAATTGTTTTTTACAAATTTGTTAATTTCGCCGCAAAGGCACAACAAAAAATGCACATACGCAAGTATTTGCGCAAAAAAAAATAGAAATTCTAAGTTTTCTAAAGATTCTAATTCTGTATAAAGACAACATAAACAACATTTCGCTCACCCAACATTGGTGAGCGACAGGGAAAGAAATAGATAATTGACGGTCGAGTCACGATAGTATTATTACAGAGATATGCTACTGATGTGCCTACGATGTGCCACTATCAACCCGTCAAGAACCCGTTATGAACCCGTAACCGATCGCATTTTAGCAGGCAGTTAGCACAATCTTCGACACACGAAAACTTTTTTCAAAAAAAAATACACTCACGCGGGAAGCGACACTTCCCGCGTGTTGTATATCTCATCTTCCTTTTCTTTCTCCCTTCCTCTCGAATCCCATTCAAATATTCCACAAGGTAATTCTATGTCCATTATCCCGAATGCGTTCGGGTACACCTTTCCCCTAAACCCTAAACAGTAGCGAAGCGTTCACTAAACTGCGCTGCAAGCGCTCCCATCTAACCATTTGTTTTGCCCACTAATGCAGCGCGCTGCATTAGTGGGCAAAAACAAAGAATAGTCCTTGATTTTAAATATTTGTGTAGGCTTCCTAGAAGCCGTATTTTTGTTAAAAAAAATAATTGTCCTTAATTGTCGTAAAATAAAATTGACTATCACTTGCCTTTACACTCTACACCTTACACCCTAACCCAATCCACATTCAAATCACAAAATGACGCGAATAATACACTTTTTCACTTCAAAACTTGCATATATCACGAAAAAGCAGTACCTTTGCAGCGAAAAATGGAATTATTCACATCATAAAATGATTGGATTATGACACACCCTGTATGGATATGGCAATACGAACAGTGGCCACATTTCTGCTGGAATGATAGCAATATCATCTCCCTCTTGGCACGTGTACGACAACAGCAAGGGCAGTTGCTCGGATTGATGAGTTCGCTGGGTTTTGACACACAAAGCCACAACACATTGGAGGTTATGACCGAAGATGTACTGCGCAATGCCGAAATAGAGGGTATGATGCTCAATCCCGATCATGTACGCTCTTCTGTAGCCCGCCATTTGGGTTTGGATTGCGCGGGTATGCCAGAGGCAGACCATTACACTGAAGGTGTGGTGCAAGTGCTGATGGATGCGGTACAACATGCCGATGCGCCTCTCACCGAAGAGCGTCTCTTCAATTGGCATGCAGCCCTTTTCCCCACAGGGCGAAGTGGCATCACCGCCATCACCGTTGCCGCATGGCGACAAGGTGCAGAACCTATGCAAGTGGTGTCGGGCGCAATAGGCAAAGAGCAGGTGCATTACGAGGCGCCACCATCGGAGCGCCTGCCACAAGAGATGGCGCAGTTTCTGCGTTGGATTAACAGCGAAGAGAGTATAGATCCTGTGCTGAAAGCTGCAATTGCGCATCTGTGGTTTGTGAACATCCACCCCTTTGACGATGGCAATGGTCGCTTGACACGCACTATTACAGATATGCTGCTGGCTCGTGCTGATGGCTCATCGCAACGCTTCTATAGCATGTCAGCCGCTATACTGCGCAATAAGAAAGGATATTACGAGATACTGGAGTATATTGGCAAACATGGTATGGATATCACTCCTTGGCTGATATGGTTCCTCGAGACAATAGAAGATGCTATCACCACGGCGCAAACGCGTGTACAGCGTGTCGTGCAGAAGACACTCTTTTGGCAAAAGCATATATCCACCCCACTCAACGAACGACAAGTAAAGATCATCAACCGCCTTTGGGATGGTTTGGACGGCAAACTCAACACCAGCAAGTGGGCAAAGATGACACATACATCTTCCGCCACTGCTTTGCGTGACATCCAAGACTTGGTACAGAAAGGCATACTTCGCGATTCGGGTGAAGGCGGACGAAATACCAATTATGTATTGCACGAACACAAATCTTGTCCTCGCTGTGGTGCTGCATTTATTTGTCAGCACGAGAATCCCGCTAAGTGCCAATGTGCAGGTGTGAAACTCTCTCCCGCTACTCGTGCGCATCTAGCCGCGCAATACCCAAACCAATGCCTCTGCCGCAAGTGCCTGTTGGAGTTTTCTATCTAGGCAATCTATGTTTATTATCCCGAATGATATTCGGGTATTCCCTGCCTTTAAACTCTAAACTATAGGCGCTTTGCGCCGTCCTATAAACTGGCACTTTGTGCCTCTGCACTTTACACCCTACACCAGAAAAATCGCCCTCCAAAATGATTTTTCTTGCACAATACAAAATAATTCACTACCTTTGCAGAGCAAATCATTCTACTTGAAAATAACCATGAAACAAGAAGAACAAACACAGGCAACAAATAATCGTAGTTTAGAAATGTGCCGTCGCACAGTGACTACTGAATCATTTATTGCTGAAGCTACAGCAATTTATGGGAATCGCTATGACTACTCCAAAGTAGAGTATAAAAATAGAGAGCATCGTGTCACTGTCATTTGCCCTATACATGGCGAGTTTAATGTTTATGCACGCGAGCATTTAGATGGTAAAGGTTGCCCTAAATGTGAGAAAGCAGATAAATTTTTAGCTAAGTTACATGAGAAATTTGGAGATAAATTTGGTCTAGAGCAATTTGTATATCAGAGTTCTACCGAACCTATTACATTAATATGTCCAGAACATGGTGCTTTCTCAAGATTACCAAACCAAATACTCAGTTCTACATTTGGTTGCCCTGAATGTGCCAATAAGGTTAAGGAGGATGCACATACTCAGGTAGTAGCACGCAAAGAGAATGAGAAGCGCCAGAAAGAAGAGGCGGCTAATTTGCAAAGAGAAGAGTTATTTGCGCAATTAGATCAAAGAATTACCCACTTAAAGCATGATATAGAACTGTGGGTAAAAAAGCAAACCCCAGCCACTTTAAAAATACAAGCGACTGAGTTTTGCCCATGGATAGCATACAAGAAATTAGTTGATGCACGTATTGATGATGTAAGGTATGTTTCAAATGACCGAGAAATATACAGAAAACCCTTCTTTGTAGAACCATGTCAAGCCATTGATTACCCCTGTTATGAAGATGGCGATTTTCTTTATCGTTTTCCTGGCGAGGCACCTCATCCATTATTTGAAGAATTATTTAATGCTCATCAATACAAATGCAAAGATTCTTTTGCAGAAGAATTAGAGCATAGATGTTGTAAAATTTTGTTTGTAGAAGGAGATTTGGTCATCATATTTAAACACGGACAACATCTAGCAGAAAAACTACAAATTCAAAAAACTCAAGTTACATCCTTTACGTCAAAATCTTTACCAACAACCTTTGTCGCCGTGGATTTTGAAACGCTATATTCACAGCGTGTTTCAGCATGTTCTGTTGGATTAGTGAAATATGTGGATGGCATTATTGTTGATAGGTACTATTCGTTGATACGCCCACCATTTGATTATGAAGGCAAATGTGGTTTCCCT
>JAFNUD010000071.1 GCA_017384225.1 Paludibacteraceae bacterium | reverse complement strand
GCACGCTCTTCGCTATAATTGATGCTACATACTGCCGCATCGCAGCGTTTGCTGACAACAGCAGGTAGTACGCCAGAGAAGTCCATATCCCACCATTCTATAGGGCGATTGATGTGCTGAGCAAACAGTGTCATTATTTCTGCTTCTAAACCAACTAACTTGCCATCTTTGATAAACACAAGCGGTGCGCTACATGAGGTGGTGGCTACACGAAGCGGCTCTCCTACAGTAGGCAATGGTATGTCGCTCATGTGAGAGGTTTGTCCGTGTTCGATCCATTTTTCGTATAGTTGATCATAGGTTCCATCTGCCTTGAGTTGTCGAATGAATACATTGAACTCATCGCGCAATGCTTCACTTTCAGGATGGAAGATTGCACCTACATCCGCTGTCATATAGGGTTCTTTCAATATACGGATTCCGCTGATGCTCTGCATGTGGAACTTCAATGTGTGTTCATCAAATAGGGCAGCATCGCAGCGGTGTGTCTGTAGGCTTTGCAGCAGGCCGATCTCATCGTCGATGTACATGACATGCATATCAGGGAACTCTTTAGACAGAGCTTCCTCATATACTACGCCTGTGATCACACCTACTCGGCTAGTGCTCAAATCGCGTATTGATTCGAGTTGATCGATCTTCTTCTGTTGGTCTGTGGCAGTTTGCTTGTCAGCACAAGCAGTCAGAAGAGTTAGACATATGTATGCTAATGTAAGTAAGTATTTTCTTGTTTTCATCATTGTTACAATTAGAGTTCCTTTTCTAAAGTGAGCACATTTTTTCCATCAATGCGTTCGTATTTTACTTCGTTCATAATTTTGCGAATAAGAAAGATTCCCAATCCTCCAATCTGTCTATCATCGGCAGATAGCGTGATGTCAGCATCGGGTGCCTGTGTAGGATCAAAGGCTTTTCCAGAGTCTGTAAGGATAAATATCAATTTACCTTCCTGCTCTTTGGCTGTGAGGTGGATGTATTCGTGCTCCTCCTTGGGATAAGCATACATTATGACATTCGTGACAGCCTCTTCTAAGACCAGATTGAGATTCATCACCGTCTTCATAGGTAATGCGAAAGCTTCTCCTACTTCTTCGATAAAAGAGTGCAGGCGATTGATTTCTTCTATATTGTTCTTTAAGGCGAGTGTAAGTTCCATATTACTTCTTCTCTTTTAGGGTCTTGTCTTTTAGGGTCAAGCAGATACGCAATTGTCCAGTGTCTTCAGTATGTTGGTATTCAATATTCTGACAGAGTCCTTGGATAATCATCATCGCCAAATCATCGATATTTTCGTCGTTCTCCAACACCTGTTCTACACCTTGTGGCATGGTGAGTTCGAGGGAAACCTTCTCTCCCTTTTCAGAATAGCGCAATGCTAATTCCACGTCTCCCTTATCTAGTGGCACTACCTTCAGCACCTCTTCTACCAGCAACTGCACATTGAATTGTTTTTTCTCGGACAAGAAATACTTTTGGCAGAAGCCTATCAAACCGCCTTGCAGTTCGTAGAGGTCGTATTGTGCCGAATGGATAGTATAACGATAGTCGCGTATGCGGTTGATAAAGACGCGTGTGCGTTCCTGCAAAGGGTTGCCGAATATCTGTTCGGGCGTTCCATCTTCGTAGATGATACCTTGATCCATATAGAAGATGCGCGTACTCACATCGCGTGCAAATCGCATCTCGTGTGTCACGATGATCATCGTCATTCCCTGTTGAGCCAATGTTTTGATTACGCCCAATACCTCACTTACCATCGTAGGGTCAAGAGCAGATGTTGGCTCATCAAATAGGATAATCTCAGGGTCCATAGCCAGACAACGCGCAATAGCCACACGCTGTTTCTGACCACCCGAGAGTTGTGACGGCATTGCATCGGCTTTCTCTACCAATCCGACCATCGCCAAGAGTTCTAAACCGCGTTTCTTGGCCTCTTCCTTACTCTTACCCAACAATCGCATAGGAGCCAGACATAGATTGTCGATGATAGATAAATGCTCAAAAAGGTTGAAGCTTTGGAACACCATACCCATCTTTTGGCGAATCTTGGTGATGTCTGTTTTAGGCGATGTTATATCTTCGCCATTCACGAGAATCTGACCGCCAGTAGGTGTTTCCAGCATATTCAAACATCTGAGAAAAGTACTCTTACCAGTACCAGAGGGGCCAATGATAGAAATCACTTCGCCACGCTTGATGGTTGTATTCACATCGCGCAGCACTTGTAGCCCGTTGGAGTATTGTTTTTGTAAGTGTGTAACTTGTATCATATTATTTGTTACTTTTTTATCTTATTAATTTTCCGTACCCTCATAGCGTATAGCGAGCATGGTAATATCATCGAATTGTGGTGCTTCACCCACGAACTTATCCACATCTTTCTTCACCTCTGCGCAAATGGTTTCTGGTGTAGCATCTTTGTAGATATCCAATACTTTTTGCAATCGCTCTTCACCGTAGAGTTCCTCGTTGAGGTTGGTAGCCTCGGTTACACCATCGGTATAGAGATAGATAGCATCTCCAGGAGCGAGTGTCAATTCGTTCTTGCGATAGCGTACACCCTCCATACCAGCCAATACAAAGCCAGCACGCGACTTGAGGTACTCGTATGTGCCATCTGCATGTCTTACCAATGGAGGATTATGACCAGCATTAGCAAATTGCACTTGCCCCGTCTTCGTGTTTAAGATTCCCAACCATGCAGTCACGAACATACCTGCATCGTTACCCTCGCAGAGCTTGGCATTGGCATGCGTAAACACCTGTTCTACACTCAGTCCCGACTCGGCAAAACTCTTAATAAAAGTCTTGGCTGTCATCATAAACATAGCAGCAGGAATACCTTTTCCAGACACGTCTGCCATGAGGAAAGCAAGATTTTCATCGTCCACAAAATAGAAGTCGTAGAAGTCGCCTCCCACCTCTTTGGCGGTATGCATGGAGGCAAATATCTCAAATTCTTTTCGTTCTGGATAGGGCGGAAAGACGGAAGGCAGGGCAGCGTGCTGAATAGCTTTGGCAAAAGCCAACTCGGCATCGATACGCTCTTCTGCCTCCTTGATATAGCGTTTTAGGGTATATACTGTGGCGTTGATATCGTTGGATAATGCATCAAACTCCTCATGCGAGCGAACATCCACCACTGTCTCTAATTTGCCTTCTGTAATCGCAGATAATGCACGGTTAACTTGATGAATATTCTTCACCACCAATTGGCGCACTAGCCGGAAGATCATCACAAAGAGCAGACCGAAGATGAGTATTTGCATCACCGTCATCACTTTCAGCGATACATTGCGCGAAACCATAGCCTCGCTATATGGATAGACGGCTATAACCTTATACCCTTCTATCTCATTGTGCATACAGAAACAGCGTTGGAGGGTACCATCTATATAGATACCCTCTTCAAACATATCTTCCTTATCTATCGTGTTCAGATCCTTCGTCATGGCTGTCACGATAGTCACAGGTTGGTTCTTGTTGTTGTAGCGGTCGCTGACAATGCGCCATTCGCTATCCGTAACAATCAAGAACCCACTCTTACCCACGTGGCGATTCTTTACTACTTCATTTATAGCTATTTTTAGAGCGCGATGGTAATCTTCTTCATTATAACCCACTTGAATAAATCCACCTTTAGCCAGACTTACACCTGCATATTTACGATATATTTGTGGATCGTATCCAATAGGCTGGAAGGGTTGTATGTACTCGGTAATAGCACCCAATAGTGCCAAAAACTCTGAACTCTGTACGCCGCCTTTGCCCATATCGAATCCTATAAAATCCGCATTGCTACTGGCTTGTATGATGCTGTTAGTAGCAATGTAATTGATTTCCGTCACATCGTATTTCTCGAGCATACTCGTTAGCTGTTCAGAAGTAATCAAATCTGCATTATTCACTTCGGTGGCAACGGCTTTGGTAAGTGTCAGCAGGTTCTTGTTCGACACGCTATAGATATCATGGCACACGTCCTTGATGTAGAGCTTCAATAGATTATTTGCACTATTGGTGAATAGCTTGGTCTGATATTGCCCTAAGAATACCAATGTCACAATAAAAGCGATACCTACTATCAATAGCAACCACTGTTGAAACGAAGCGGATATTTTTTTCATCTTCTTGCTCATATCACTCCTCCTTTTCGATGCGGATATATGGGTCGGTATATCCATAGTTATCTATCTCTTTCCTAACAGCGCTTGTCTCATTTGCCCCAGCTATGATATGCACACTGTCCAATCGTAGGTCATTCGAGAATAGCTTCACACTCTTGGGATTGTGCTGCATGTCGCTGATGGTAAATACACCACCAGTTATCTCGGCTTTCGTCACCAATCGGCATACGCCGTCCGCGAAGTAGTCCAATGCTTGCGCTAGCACCTCACCACCTGCGATATGCGTGAACTTAGCATTGATGGCGAATCGTTTCCCACAAAGCATCGTCTGTAATTGCTTCTGCGGCAAAGGGGTGCTGCATCATTTGGTATAAATCGTATAAGTGTCGGCTCTTGCGGTCTGCTTGCATACCATGTCCAGGCACGCTAAAAAGCTCATGCAAGAGGAACATCTTCTCCACCATTGTCTTAGCAGGAATGGCAGTGGAGATAATGGCATCGCATAGTGGTTGTATGGGTGCGTAATCAGCTAATATGCAATTCACATGTGTTGGCATAGATGGTTCTATGAGCGAACGAGCACTCACTTCTAACACCACATCAGGACGGAGGTAGGTCAGTGGCTTATCGAAAACGGACTGATAGCGCACATATATTTGTCTTGGCTCTGGATAGGTGTTATCTCCCTCACCATCTGGTTGTGCCTCGACATGTAGGAATGCCAACAATCCCAGTTCATCTAATTGTGTGCGTAGCATGGGTGTTAGTTGTTCGCTAACAAACAAAGATGAAGCTTTGCGGAGTTTCTTTATCTGCTTTTTAGTCAAATCTCCCTCTTTTGCACCTAAATAGATAGGATTTACCGCTAAATCAATATCTTCTGAAAAGCGATTGATTAATCCCCACGCTTTGCTGAGTGAGGTGCCACCTTTGAAGATCAAATGTTGTGCGACGGGTAATGAGAAGATGGTTTGTAGAACAATAGTTACCCAAAAATCTTTTTCTACCGCTTGCATGGGTAAGCCTACATTCACGCCGACTCTCTCGAATACGGCACGGCGTTGTTCAGCTGTGAGGGTCAAAAACTTATTCATATAAACTCAATATTAGTTCTCTGGTTGCTGTAGGCATCAGTTTGAGATCTGCTACAGGAATACGAGATTGGTTATTGATAGTAGTTTTGAGCATTTGGATTTGTTCTTCTGTTAGTCGTTCGATTTTCCAATCCTTAAGCGCAGTAGTTATTAGTTGTGCTAACTTTGTCTGGAAAGCAAAATATCTTGGCGAAGCACGATGAAAGGTAATACTCCGTGTGTTGTCAATGGTAATTGTCCGCGAGGTGCCATCCGTAAGGTAGTGATAATTGAGTGGTATTTGCTGGGTAAGTCCCAATTGGTATTGGGCAAATGCACCCGATGGTACGATATGGGCTCCGTCCCTTTTAGCGACTGCTGCAGCAATATCTTCAGTAGAAGGAGGTATAGCGCCTAATCCATATACTTTCTCTAATTTGGGATAACAATAAATGCCTCTAGCAGCACGAAGGATAGTACCTTGTAATACCATCCGTTCTAACGCTTTATTGACAGCAGAACGTGTTCCATACGCAAGAAAATCATTCACGAAAAACACTGAACCTCTTCCGCATTTTTTCATCTTGCTAATAATCTTATTCTCAACTGATTCCATGTGTGTTTACATTTTGTTTTGTCGCAAACTAATACATTTATAGCGACAAATTCGGTGCAAAGGTAGTATTCTTTTTTGACATATGCAAGTTTTGATGCGAAAAAGTGTATTATTCGTGTCATTTTGTGAGGGAGGGAGTGATTTAGGAGAAGGTGATTGGGAAGTAATTGCTAACACTTTCCATGATATTTAATAGATTATTTTTTCAGCAATTCAATGTGTTTTTATGAATTTTTCTGCAAAGAGGTAGTGCTTTTTTTTGAGATGTGCAAGAAAATGGCGATTTTTTCGCCATTTAAAGGTAGTAAAAAAAATCGCATATGCGCAAGGGCTATGCGATTTTTTTGTTTGGTTGTGTCCTCTTTGAGGAGGTTGTGTCGCTTCGCGAAGTATTGCGCCTTTGGCGGGTAACCGCTACAAAGTAGCCACTACTCACGCACGGCGTGCATAACTTCGCCATGAGCGACTGTACCGCACCGAAGGTGCCATTACTCACGCGTAGCGTGCATTACTTCTTAGAGAGAGAGAGGATGACGGTGAAGGTCTCGAAGGTAGCCATGAACTCCTTCTCCAATTCGGCTATTTGTGCTTCGGTGAGTTTCAAGCCCGCTTGCTCTTTCTCTACCAAGTCCACCATACCACCTAACCATGCTGCTTGCTTTGGAATAATGATAAAGAGGCGGTCGCCATCCTCGTCTGGGAAGGAAGTTGCATTTACCTTATAGGTATCGCTGCCCTCATAGAGATTGAAGGTGAGGTTGTTGCCGTCCAAAGTATAGTTCTTGGTCTTTGCTTCGCCATCCAGCGTGTGGTTGAGTTTGCCGTCTGCTGCAAAAGTAGCATCGGCAAAGAACTTCTTCATTACATCAATAATACGATCGCCGTGCATTGCGTCCACAGGGATAGAGTTTTGACCTTGGAAGAGTACACCCTCTGGGAGTTGCAACGCAGTCTTGCCCTCGGCAGCTTTAACATTAACTGCGGAGTTTAAGTAAGAGTAGTTGCCCTTGATGTCGAAGGATTCTTTGACACGATATGCTACGAAGCCAGGTATTTCAGGGTCTGCAGAGTTTGTTCCACCAACATAATTAAGTGTCTCTTCGCTCACCTCAATTGTGTTACTCACCTCTATAATAGAACCATCTTCCTCTGTATAACTATCAATAAGTTTATTGCCTTCAATACGATATTTACCAGATAAGTCAAGCCAACCTAAAGTCTTATCGATATAACCTACAGTTAAGTGATTGCCTGCTGCATCAAAATTATGGAACATACTTCCTTCTGGAGAAAAACTATACCACTTACCTACAATAAGTTGTGGGTAATTAGAGTAGTCGTCTGGATTGTTTTGGTTGCAGCTTGTGAAGCCCAAACCACATGCCACTACTACAAGAGCGAGGGCGAAATGCTTAATTGTTTTCATAATCTCTGTTGTTTTAATTTGTTAATACTATATTTGTTAATAACTTTTGCTCTAACATTATGTGTAAATACCAAAATAACTAAATTGTACATCAATAGTACATTGTAAATTGTCAAATTGTAAATAACCTTAGTGTTTGCATATAAAAACAACACCAACTACGCTGTCTAGTGGACGAGCATAGTTGGTGCTTTATAAGTGAAATACGCGCGATTTGCGCGGTTGTTTATGGCATTTTGGCGTTTATCCCCCCTACTGACTTATAAGCCAATACGCAGCATATATTGGAGCCAGAAGCAAGGAACCAAGAGTAAAGACTAATATGTTTTGGAGAGAGAAGCACTGTTTATAATTATGAATTTTGAATTATGAATTAGGAGTTGGGTGGGTTAGAAGTCACCAGACCAGCCATGCCCTAAGTCCCAATGCTCATCATAGACAAACTCAAAAAATGGCAATGCAAAGTGCTGATTGATTAACTCTGTCAACTCGTCTTGTATATCTTCCGCCCACTTGCCAACAAAAACAATGAACTTATCAATATTCCATGCGACACGACCTCGAGGTATCATCGTATAATCTCCCGTGAAACGAGTGGGTTTATGCGATGCCAAAGCACGGAAATACTGCTCTTTCCATACTTGACGATGCAATTTAGGATAATTGATAAAAGGTAATCCCTTATCAGCAGCCTCCTCAATCATCTTTGGTGTCAGCTCTTTCTTATACACACCAAAGAACTCGTGTTCTTGAGGGTCATACCAAAAGATACCCACTGAAGGCATCTCCTCATCAAAGGATTTCATGCTCGCCATTTGAGCCTCTTTTTGTTTTTGTGTTAAAGTTGTCATATTGTATTCATTAGAACATTGCGCGTATTCTTGGTTCAAGAAAAGCAACTGCCTCGTCAGCAGTATAGTATTTCTTTTGTACATTGTTGATGCTTCCGCTCTCTGAGCCAAAAGGCATCTCTTGTGGTGTTCTTGAAGTTTTCATATGAGTCTTGCTTGTTGGATTTCGGTATTAATGTCTTGAAGCGACATCTCTGCATTACCATTGAGTTCGCTTTGACGACGCATAGCAGCAATAGCCGCGCGTGCGCTACGGCGAACCGTTTGTTGAGATGTATTGTACTCTATCATCAACGCCTCGACTTGTCTTTGCAGCCAAGCCTTCATATCTTCCTCGTTAGCAAACGATTGACGAGTGCGCTTAACGAGTTCATCATTTAATGCAAGATTGTACATACATATAGTTTTATCTCCTTTTTTCAAACTTTGCGTGCAAAGTTAGTGCTTTTTTTTGATATATGCAACTTTTAGGTGGTAAAAAGTGCATTTTTGTATATCTAACCACAAAAAGTGTGCAAATTTGGCATAAAATTGAGTTAGGAATATTTGCTAGACCACTGGCAAAAGCAAAACCGGTGGCGGGAAGAGAGATATCAACAACACAAACGTACGCGAAGCGATCGTTCGACCAAAGGGAGATAAGAACATAAACCAACAACACATTGCGCGCAAAACAACACATTGCGCGCTCAAGGGGATTGGGGGATAGGAATAAACAACCCAAGCGCAGGTGAGTGCGCTTGGGTTGGTATAAAGTGTAGAGGCGGGTTTACTTTTTGCTAAGGGAGAGGATGACGGTGAAGGTCTCGAAGGTAGCCATGAACTCCTTCTCCAATTCGGCTATTTGTGCTTCGGTGAGCTTCAAGCCCTCTTGCTCTTTCTCTACCAAGTCCACCATACCACCTAACCATGCTGCCTGCTTTGGAATAATGATAAAGAGGCGGTCGCCATCCTCGTCTGGGAAGGAAGTTGCGTTTACTTTGTAAGTTTCGCTACCCTCATAGAGGTTAAAGGTGAGGTTGTTGCCATCGAGGGTATAGTTTTTGGTCTTTGCTTCGCCATCCAGAGTGTGGTTGAGTTTGCCGTCAGCAGCAAAAGTAGCATCCGCAAAGAACTTTTTCATTACATCAATAATGCGCTCGCCTTGCATTGCCTCAATTGAGATAGTGTTCTCACCATTGAAGAGAAAACCCTCTGGCAACTGCAAAGCGGTTTTACCCTCTGCGGGAACAACTCTTGCTACTGAATTGAGGTAAGAGTAGTTGCCTTTGATGTCGAAGGATTCCTGTACGCGGTAGTGAACTTTCTCGCCAGGTACAGCCAATCCAGTGTTATCACTAATTAGTTCCTTATTGTCGATAAATTTATCTTTTGTAACTTCAAAAGTTCTAACTTGCTTGGATTGTGAACCATCAGGTGATGTTAATATAGATGTTATAGTTGTTAACTTATTTCCGTCTATGCTATAAGTACCACTACCCTCTAAGAAACCCATAGATGACTCATAACCAATTACTTTATGAGTGCCGTTTGCGCCTGTCTCGTCTGCTTGAAAACTTAACAACATACTTGCATCAGGCGTAAAATTAAACCACTTACCTACAATAAGTTGTGGGTAGTCGGCGTAGTTGTCTGGTTTGTTTTGGTCGCAGCTTGTGAAGCCCAAACCACATGCCACTGCTACAAGAGCGAGGGCGAAATGCTTGATTGTTTTCATAAGATGTTTGTTTTGTTCGCTCCGCTTACAAAACGTTACATGTCGCAAGGCGACGTTTCATGCCTTTGGCGTTTCATGCGCTAAAGCGCGTTACATGCTTTGCGTTAGTTCTTTTTTGCAAGTTAGCGAGGTTAATAATTGATTTGTTTGTTAATTGTTTGCATATAAAACAACACCAACTATGCTGTCTGGTGGACGAGCATAGTTGGTGCTTTATAAGTGAAATAGGCGCGATTTGCGCGGTTGTTTATGGCGTTTGGTTGTTTACCTCCCCCCCCGCTGATTTATAAGCCAATACGCAGCAGATATTGGAGCCAGAAGCAAGGAACCAAGAGTAAAGACTAATATGTTTTGGAGAGAGAAGCATTTTGAGTGATGAGTTATGAACTATGAGTGATGAATTATGAATTATGCTTCCGTGCAAAGACATGTATAAACATATCCTGGGCTTTGATAATACAACTGCGAGAGGGGATTGAGCAGGTTTTGATAAGTGCGCGAATTATACACTTTGTCAAAGGCATCGGGCATACTTAAGCCTTCGTTCTCCATGACCATACGAATTAAATCCGCTGTCATGCCTTCTAACATATATTGGAATTGTCCCTCTGTAAGTGTCATAGTTTCACTAATTGCTCAATTGCTTTTGTTGTGCAAAAAGCATATTGAAATCATTCTAAAGAACCTCCTTGTCGTTTGCAATAGGCTGCTAACCCATCTACCATGTCGCGGAATGAAAGTGTATGCAGGACGTCATAATGCTCTAAAAACATTTGCACACCGCCATATTTGTTAATATAGCGATAGGAATCCGCTGTAGATAGTCCAAAACGTTGCCCAAACTCGTTAATGAGGGCAACTAAGAAACCTATTTTGTTTTTATTCAATTCGCTCATACTAACAACTATATCACAAATTTCGTGCTAAAAGCCGACGTGTTTTGACCTTTGCGCTGCAAAGGTAGTGCTTTTTTTTGATATATGCAAGAAAATGGTGATTTTTTTGGGGTGTGAGGTGAAAAGTGTAGGGTGTAAAGGTGGCGACTCTGTCGCAGTTTAAAGGATAGCACAGTGCGCCTACAGTTTAGAGATAGGCAATCTTAACAAAATCGTACTTTTTTTTTGCCGCCAACTTGCTCCTGCTTTTAGACATGAAATTGACAATCGCAAGTAACAAAAAACGAAATAAAAAATAATTTTAATTATTTATTTGCCCATATCGTATTTTTTCAGTACCTTTGTGCGCTAATTTGGCAAAATAGGGAATAATCAACAAAATATATTAACTCATAAAATCTAAAAAACAATGAAACCAACTCACATTGAGCATCTTGGAATCGCTGTAACAAGTTTGGAGGAGGCAATGCCTTTCTTCGAGTTCTTAACTGGTGGTAAGTGCTACTCTATCGAAGAGGTAGCTGACCAAAAAGTAAAAACCGCTTTCTTCAAAGTAGGTGAAGTAAAGATTGAGCTTCTTGAGGCTACTAGCCCAGAGTCTTCTATCGCTAAGTTCATCGAGAAGAACGGTGGCAAGGGTGGTATTCACCACGTTGCATTCAACGTTGATAGCGTAGAGGAGGCATTGGCAGAGGCAGAGGCAGCTGGCATCCAACTCATCGACAAAGCTCCACGCAAAGGCGCTGAGAACCTCATGATCGCGTTCCTTCATCCAAAGAGCACAAAAGGAATTTTGACAGAATTGTGTGAACAACCAAAATAATCAACGAAGATTTTTATAAAACAAAAATTATAGAAAATTAAGCCAAAAATTAACAAAAATTTTATTTCTTTCATCGTGGATGTCTCTTTCTGAAACGGCGAATGAAGCGAATTAAACGAATTTTCGAAAATTTTGGGACTAATTTTGAGTAATTTTTGTATAAAAAAATGACCAATAATTTAAGTTATAAGAAATGGATACAACAAAATTGCAAAAACTGATTGACAACCGCGTGAAGGTAGCAGCCGGTGGCGGTGAAGCAGCAGTAGAAAAACATCACGCAAAGGGCAGCTATACTGCTCGCGAGCGTATCAACATGCTCCTCGATG
>JAFNUD010000070.1 GCA_017384225.1 Paludibacteraceae bacterium | reverse complement strand
TGTATCAGTGCATCCACATTGCCATATCCCATTGATCCTGACATGATTAAGTACCAATGCCCGTGATTTGTATTCCAATTCTTCTTCCTCCAACTCTCCGTCAACTGCTGGCGTGCTTGGCGTTGGGGTACTCGTGTGGTAAACTTCTGCTCATCCACAGGAATACCTATCGGCACTATCTTCTCACGGGGCACACCTTTCTCCACAAACTCCTCTATCAGGTGTTCATGCGGAATGATATAGCAGTCCAAATCAGTCTCAGGCAAAAAAGGAATACAGGTGTAGTCGGTCATCACAAAATAGGTAGGAATCCGTAGCATCTCATTGCGCCGCAAGGCAGTCATCGCCTCGGCAGGAAACAGATGTACACATACCACAGCATCATACGCATTATCACGGATATACTCATACAAGGTATTGGCATACAATCGATTAACACCATAGATGATTGACTGATGAAAGTCGATATTGTCGCTCACAAAACCACCAATCTTATATACCGTTTCAAACAACGATCCTTGTGTAGAAGAGACGTAAGCATTTGCCACGCGTAGCGATAATTCATCGCTTACCAATGCCAGTGTATCCTGAATATCGCATGCTATGCCACGCCGATCCATGGCTATCTTCAGGGCTTTAGCACAAGAGTTATGCCCTTCACCTGTGTTGCAAGAAAGAATTAAAATCTTCATAGTAAAGTTCAGATAGTTATAGATATATTGACAAAATCCGTGCCATATATTAAAACTTAATATAATGCGTATCAAAGCACGATTATTAAGATTGCTTTCCTAAAAAAGTTGTCTCCCATCCTGAAAAAGTTGGCTAAAGTCCTAAAAGCGTTGCCTTATATTCCTCGCCTCTACACCTTACACTCTACACAGTCCACCCTACACTAGAAAAATCGCCCCAAAAAGCGATTTTTCTTGCACATCTCGAAAAAAAAGTGTATCTTTGCGGGCAGAATTGCAACAACTATGATTGCATAGTAACATCCTTATGGCAAATATCAAGAAAATAGAACCTATCGCACCTATTACCATTACGGATGATGAATATGTGAAACTTGTCTCACATATCTCTAACCATTACTTATCACTCATAGTTTATAGTTAATCCGCAACGATACCGTTGCCCGACATATTTAATATAGCGTTATAAGCCCAGACTTGATTGTTTGAAAACTGGACACTTTCAAAAAATCATTAATGTTTCAAGTACGGTTTATGCACGCTCGCGTTAACAGCGTGAGTTTTCCGTGCGTAGATTTGAAACATTAAGGTAGTCCAGAACCTCAAACAATCAAATGAAGCGAACGAAAGTTCACGCTTTTTCTATGTATATACGAAGACTAATCATAACCCATTAAATATCATAACAATGAAAACAACATCTACACTTTTGTGCCTTTTGTTCAGTGTAGCACTGACAGCACAAGTAACCAATCTCCCAACGGTATTACAAGTAAACGATAACGGCGAAAATGCGTTCAGTGTTGTACCTAAACAGCTTTCATATGATGGCAGTAATCGTGTGTATATTCGTACCGCAGATGACCAAATTGCCATTTATGATAATGACTTCACCCCTGTAAAATCAATTACCATTACCCCTACCTGCACTGAGCAAATACGCATCTTAAAAGAACGAGAAGTAACCTTTACTGTAACTCCAGGCGAATTAATTTCTTCGAATATACTTGTAGATGGGACTCATACAGATTTGATGCCAATACGCTTATTTAACAAGGAGATAGCAGAATGGTATTCAACTTTTGAACTGCCTAGTTCATGGAACAAGGATAGTATCGAAGTATATCTTGAAACTCAAGAATATTTAACTATTACATCTATTATACCTCATCCAGAAGGAGGGATTGTTTTTGTTTATGATATGGCAGAATATCTAGCAGACGGAAGTGATGCTGGAAACTATTACAAGGTTGATATTTATGGTAAACAATATCCGAATAAATGTGTTCTCTGGCAAAATAATTTCTTATACGGTTGCAGTATAATGTACCGTGATGAAAGCATTTATGCCGAAGATAAAGTAACATTTGAATACGGCGAATGGGTAGAGGTAGATACAATGCATTGGGTATATGTACAAGATTACGGAATAGGTTTCGTTGATTATGATGCCAATCAAATTATTAGCGAAATATTCTCTAATGGCGATGGTGTTTGCCTCAGTCAGACTCTTTTCAATCAAGACGAAAAATATGAGTATTTATCTTTTTCTTATGAGTTGAGTGAGGAATCCATATATGAAGAGAATTGTCCTTTGCCAGAATATTCATCCACATTTACTCAATATGGAGAAGGTTGGCGAGCTTCTGCATATAAAAGTTTCAATGTAATGTCTGAAGACGGTACTATTCTTCAAACTATAACCTTTCCTAACGGATTTAACATGATTGAACTTGTATATGCACAAGTTATCAAATTGGCAGACCAATATTATATTCTTTGCCAAGGCGAAATGAATGAGAGCGAAACGTTACTAATTTATAAGATTAATCGTTCTTCTGTAGGTGCATCTGTAGAGCAAGTATGCGCTCCAATAAAAGTAGGTACATTCCCTAATCTTGCTAATCGCAATCAAATGATTACTATCCAATTATCTGGAGACAATGCAGGCAACAACCAAACCAACCTACAAGTGGTAGATATGCAAGGAAAAGTACTGAATCAACAAACCATCCCTGCTGGTCAGACTAGTACCACAATCCCAGCTCATCGTTTATCAAATGGTATGAATTTGATTAAAATCACTCAAGGAAGCAAAACCATCGGCACAGAAAAAGTGATTATAAAATAACCGCAAAGATTCAGTAACTTTCGGCACAATCGTCTTATCTCGCTAATGGGCTCAAACGATTAATCGCAAACGATTTTTCTGCACTCAAAAATTGTTTTCAAGAAAAATACACTCACGCGGGAAGCTTAGTAAATACTACACTTCCCGCGTGTTGTATATTTCGTTTTATGGTCTCAGACAGCCAATAGGCACGACATGTACTCCGTCTGCACGACGAGTAGCAAATTTACCGCCTGTAAGAATCATTAATAAATCTGGTTCGCGAATAGGATTCTGTTTTTCCGTCCGATTATGTTCAATAATAAGCTCCTTCAGTTGCAACAAATGTTTTGCTCCCTCTTCAATTTCGTTACTACCTAACTTACATTCAATCAATGCATATCTACCATCCGACAAGTGTAATACCACATCCGCCTCTAAATCATAGCGATCATGATAATAGCTTACATGAGTGTCAATATCAAAAGTATATGCTTTCAAATCACGGATACACAACTGCTCAAAAATAAATCCAAATGTTTTGAGTTGCAACTCTAGTGCTTGAGGGGAGAGTTGAAGCGCTGCTACAGCAATACTTGGGTCACAAAAACAGCGTTTTGGCGTGCTGCGAATCACAGACTTGCTGCGAATAGCAGGACACCAAGCATCCATATCTTGAATGACAAACAATTTTTCCAATGCAGCAACATACGCGTTAAAAGTATCAATAGAGCATGTTATATTTTCAGCAGAGGTCACATCATCTAATATCGTGGTCTTCTTTGCCAAGGTTGAGATGTTGCGAGCATAAGAACGAAGAATAGTTCGTGCTAGTTTCTCATCGCGTCGCACTCCATCTACATGGCTAATATCTTCCGAGCAAACTGTTTGAAGATAATTTTTAGCTACCATCAAACGCGATTTCTCATCTTTCAAGCGAAGCGAGGCTGGCCATCCTCCGCGACAAGCAGCCTTAATCAAATCTACCAAGTCTAAATCAGAAATGGCTGCAATATCTTCATTGGGATTATCAAATAGTTCTTTTAAACTAACAGAACCATTTGATTCTTTTGATTCCCATAAACTCATGGGCAACATTTGCATCTTGGTAATGCGTCCATTCCCTGTATGAAGTATCTGAGTTTTATCAACAGAATTAGAACCTGTTAAGATGAATTGTCCTTCCGCTTGTCGCTCATCTACCATTGT
>JAFNUD010000069.1 GCA_017384225.1 Paludibacteraceae bacterium | reverse complement strand
GATTTACTGGGGAAATAATCGATGACGGAGGATTTGTAGATACGCAAAAAAGCATTCTCCATCATAGAAAAATATAGTTTTGTTTAGAGCTGCCGGGTAACTTATGCTCGGCAGCTTTGAACTGTCTGCTAGAAGTAGATAGTGTCAAATGATGTATGGAAAAACGAGTCAAATAAATAAGGCTCAATTGAACCTTGAAAACTGTAGATATTGATCACGATAAGCTCTCCGAGGGCTTAGGGCTCTGCCCTAAGTACCCGCAAGGGACTCGTCCCTTGACCCATTTTCAGGCTCTGCCCGAACCCGTCCTCGCCGGAAGGCAGGAAAAGGGCGCAGTTGCCCCTTTTCTGTTTGACAGGATAATCCGAGAACCTTATGTCAAGCAACTTTCGCGGCATATCCTCGCGCCTACGGCACTGCGGTATTCCACGGTTTACCTGACAACAGTTCCGCTCCATTATGCAGATGCCTGATTTTGAAGATTAAGGATGGTCTGCTGGCCGAGGAAGATGAGAAGCTGCCATTTTCCAGGCATGTTATCAGCGCCTTTGAGCATTTCTACTTCGTTCAGTACTTTGTAGCCGACATGCTTGTGTGGGCGGAGAAAGTTGTAGTAAGCAACCCATAGAGCCAGATCATAGTTGGCACCGTCGATGTTGTCAAAGCCGTTTGTGGGTCTGTAAGAGGCCTTGTATGTACGGTTGAGTCTTTCAATCATCTGTTTGTATGGACGGAACTCTTTTGACACCGCATCGTCGTTGGTAAGACCAATTACCTGGGTAATATCGAACTTGAATTTATCTCCAAATTCATGGAAGAACTGCTGTGCAGCCAATGGATAGGCGCTGTATCCATCCGCAATGAATTTAAAGTTTTTTGGAAGTTCTTTTAGGTTCCGGAAAGCCATTCTCATTGTAAGGATACAAGGACCGACACCACGATTATCCGAGACCTGGTAGCCAATGATGGAACGTTTTGCCGCATCCATAATGAACCAGATGTAGGCTTTAACGCCACGGATTTTAATGTAGGTTTCATCAGCAGTGAATACAGAGCCTGTGCCGTAATCGTAATGGTCTACAAAGGGTTTGATACACATGGCGGCAGATTTGCAGTAGTTGGCAATGCTCTGATGTGAGATGTCAATACCGTAAAGATCAAGGAGTGCCTGCTTGGTTTTTCTGAGAGAAAGACCGAGATTCACATGCAGAGTCAAACAAAGTGCCATGGTATGGGAATCGAACTTGGTGAATTTCAGGGAAGATGCATTCTTTGGAAGGGAGTTTAAATCCAACTTAAAGAAATCTATCGTGAATTCGCGGTAGATGTAGTGAAGCTTATATTTGTTTTTGCCGTAATCTTCTTCAAGATGCTTTTTGTCAACTTTCTTCAGATTGTGTAGATAGTATGGGCACTTGGGGTTAACACATTTGTGGACGATGAAGTGTTTCCGGTCCTTTTTACGATCAAGACTGTGATTACAGTGAGGGCATCTCAATACAGTGGATTTAGAAAAACGGTTATCTTCGGTTGGGGAAAAAGTGGTCTGGCAGACCTTGCACAACACTTGAGATTTGCGCTTTCCATTGTTCCACTTGAGATAGTCAGCAGGCGCGTCGCAAACGGGGCAGTGACAGGACTCTGGAATATCGCATTCTCCGTGCCTGAACACAGGCTTGATGATTTTGTGATAGCGTTCCTGATAGTAAGGAATAAGCTCTTTCCAGTCCCAATCCTGTTTGTATGAAATAATCTTAGGAAGTTCGTCAATCTTGAACTTCTGATACTTGGGAGAATGGGAATCATCGAAAGCCCATTGTTTGAGAGGGATATATCTACAGATAAAGTTAATAAGCCAGCAAATTTGTTTATGTTGGTATTGAATTAAGTGAAGTAAATACAGTATAATGTCCATGAGCATTGTCTCCTTGGTTTAAGGTTGGTTTGGCGATTGACATTATACCAGAAAAAGGGAGGTCAATGCTCTTTTTATTGCAAACTCCCATAAAATCAAGGTTTAACAATAAAAAAAGGTAGTGAAACTTGACACTACCTAGAAGTAGTAGGAGGTGAACATATGGTTCCGCATGTATTGGGCGTAGGATACGCCTATAATGAATATGAGGTTACTGCTGGCCGATGGAAAGAATTTGAAATTGAATTTGACTAGGCTGATAATATTAAACAAGCGGCCGCAATGCTGT
>JAFNUD010000068.1 GCA_017384225.1 Paludibacteraceae bacterium | reverse complement strand
TCGCTCAAGCCAATCACAGGCGCCATCTCAAATCCCGTTTGCTCGTCCATACTGAGCAACAAGGATGATACAGCTCCGAAACCCATACCATCCCCTATGAGGTAGATGATATTTTGGGGTTTTTGATTACAGCAAGTTGACAACAGAATTGCTGCCACAAAAGAAAAAAGAATTCTAGATGTTTTCATGATAAATATACAATTGTTAGGTTGTTATTTCAATTATTCGGCGACAAAGGTAGTAAAAAAATATGATTTGCACAAATATGCTATGTGATTTTTGGTCGAATCCTTGCGCAATTGCATTTTTTTTTGTATCTTTGCAGCGAATTGAGAGAACCGTATGACGCAGCTAATAATTCTGATAGTAGTATTGTTTGCTTTTAGCATTCTATTCTCGCGTCGCCGTTGGTATGCACCTGCGGTATTACTGTGCGGTGTATGGTTAGTTTCATTGGTGGCATATGCGTGGATTGACCATGGATTACACCCATTAAAATCTGATATTGTCAAGATTATTAGTTATTGGCTGGTGGGCTTTTGCATAACAACATGGGCTATGCAATCAGTGTATATCAAACCCTTGTTCAAAGATGTATACTCTAGCACGACCGCCCGTGATATCTATTATTATCTGACCCTTTGCACACTCCCTGTAATGATTGTTGAGGTGATTTTAGTGGTTATGCATAGCGGTGGTAATCCGTTTAGCGCCCTACGCGATGCTAATGTGGCAGGAATGAATGGCATACGCACTACAGGATTTTTTGTACTGTTTTGGATGGTGAGCTATATCATGGAGCTACAAGTGCTGAGCAAGCAGAATATAAGACGCGTCATACTGCTCTTTATGGTCAACCTCTTCTATGCCTTTATCTCTATGGGTAAGATGAACTTTATGATTCTGTTTTTAGCAACTGCGATTATTCTGACAAAGCAAAAAATGATTCGTTATGGACAATTGATTGTGGGTGTGGCAATGTTGCTTGTGCTATTTATTGGTATTCAGAAAATACGCGGTTCGTACACCACTCCAAAGCATTTTACAGCATTATATATGACCAGCAGTTTGGGCAACCTCAATACCCATGTACAACCCCAATCGGCTCAAGCCCCTGGTGAAAACACTTTCCGACTCTATTATGCCGTGAAGGCTAAGTTGAACGGCGGAAGAACGCAAGTAGTGGATCCGATATTGGACTTCAAACGTGTGGAAGTGGGAGAGTTTGTATATGGATCAAATACATACACGGCTCTATACCCTTATTACAAAGATTTTGGCAAGACAGGTGTGTGTGTATTTTCCATTTTGTTGGGGTTGATATTTGGCTATCTCTTTAAGACAGCCGAAGATGGTAGTCAATGTGCGTTGGTACTCTATGCTATACTAGCAGGTACGATTGTTATGCAATTTATCGGCGATACATTTTTTACCGTGCTGTCGCAGAATATCCAGTATCTAATCGCTACGGTGATACCATATATAATCAGTAAATTTCGCTTGTTTGAGCCAAAGACAGCAATAAGAGAAACATGATAGACATACTGATGGCTACATACAATGGCGAAGCATTTGTAGAGGAACAAGTGCGAAGCATCATCAACCAATCCTATCCTGATTGGCGATTACTGGTGCACGATGATGGTTCGAATGACGGCACATGGGCGATCCTGCAGCAACTGAGCCAAGAGGATTCACGCATTGTGCTGATTGAGGATCATGCGCACGGATTGGGAGTGGCACGCCATTTTATCCACCTACTACGGTATACGGAAGCTCCCTATTGCATGTTCTGCGACCAAGATGATATATGGTTACCCGACAAGGTTGAAAAGATGTATCATGCCATTTGTTCGTTGGATCCAACATGTCCGCAAGTGGTGTATTCTAATGCCTATCTATGGGATGCTACACAGGGTATTATCTCTGCAAAAAACACGTTGACATATCCCACTAGTCTGCGCCAAATGCTCTTTCTCAATACTGGTATACAAGGAGCAGCATCTATCTTCAACCACGCTATGTGCACCTACCTACGAGAACCCTTGGATTACTATGCAATGCATGATCATATCTTGCTGCTGAGTGGCATCTGCTTTGGACAGGTAACATACCTACACGAATCGCTGATGTATTACCGCCAGCATGACAATAATGTGACAGGTCATGCGCCTGGTAGCATCCGCAAAAAGGTGATGCTGATGTGGCATAACAGGCATATCCCATTGGTTAGCAAGCTTCATTATGATGGACTAGAGGCATTTTATCGGCATTGGAAAAAAGAACTCAAGATTGGGGATAAAGCATTGATTGAGGCATTTTTACAAATGGCTCAGCAAACAAATATACAACGATTAGCAAGTATTATCCGCCATCGATTTAAGTTATTTGACTCGACAGCATTATTGATTGTTAAATTCTTTATCCGACACTACTTATGAAACATATTTTAATCGACGGCACTACCATCTCTAGTCGCATGGATGGATTGTCACAATATATCCTAAATGTGACACTCAACTGGGAGCTAACTCCTGGTTATCGCTACACATTATTAGTTCGCCCCAATGAGTGTCCTCCTTTGTATTTGCGATTCTTCAAAGAAAAAGGCTTTCAAATCGAGGAAGTAAATATTGCCCCTATAGGCCCTATACGCGACCTCCAATTTGCTCGCTATCTTTTAAAGCGTAAGCACTTTGATGCGGCATTTATTCCTAGTAATCAATATCCCATTGCTATGCGTCTACCCGCATTATACACTATTCATGACTTGATCTACGAACAGTTTCCTGAGCAATTGGGTAGAGGAAAGTTTTTTAAACGTTGGTATCTACGTTTTGTGACACATGTGGGATTATTCAAAGCTAAAGAAGTCGTAGCAGTATCACAATATACATGCAATGAGATCCTGCGTTATCATGGTCGCAACTATGAGGAGAATATCCATGTCATCCATGAGGGATGGGAGCATCTGCTATTTTTCGCGGGTGAAGCATATGGTTATCCTAAAGATGTGGCCATGAAAAACTACATACTATATGTAGGTAGCTCGCGCGAACACAAAAACTTGGGACGTCTTATCAAGGCTATAAAAAATTGCTATCAAGAACTGCCTGAAGATTGGGGATTTGTATTCATTGGCAATAATAAAATGCTAACTAGTAAATATCAAAAAGAGATCAACGAGATAAACAAAGAACGCGAGATAGTTCAAATAACGGGATGGCAAGAAGATCGATCACTGGCCAACTACTACCGTCATGCACGCGCATTGATTTTCCCATCGCTGAGCGAGGGATTTGGTATTCCTGTACTAGAGGCCTATTTCTATCGCATTCCACTGCTATTGAGCAACCAGGCATCATTACCAGAAATCGCTGGTAACGCTGCAATATACTTCAATCCTTATGATGTCAAGGATATTTCTCGAACAATCGTCAACTTTATCCAGCAACCTAATCATGACGCGCTCATCGAACGACAAACCCAAAGATTGTCACGGTATAGTTGGAAAAACACGAGCAAACAATTAAAATTATTACTCCAACAAATAGCTAAATCCGTATGAGCAAAATAGCATTCATAGGCAATAGTTTGCAGACAATGTGCAATTTTCGTCTAGGAGTACTTTCTACACTTGCACAGATGGGACATGAGGTCGTAGTGGTTGCACCACAAGATTGCGATCGAACCGTACTACAAGATGCTAATATACGATTCATTCCTATCGAAATCGACTGCAAGGGAATGAACCCATTGGTGGATATTGCGCTCGTACAAAAGTTCAAGAAAATATACCAAACAGAGCAATTTGATTTAATATTCCATTATACTATTAAACCTGTAATTTATGGTGGGTGGGCAGCTGCACGTACCCATATCCCACAAATAGCCGTTATTACAGGATTGGGCTATACTTTTTTAAGAAAAGGATGGATTAATCGTTGTGCCAAGTGGTTATACCGCAGTTCGTTGCGCTACGCAAAAGAGGTATGGTTTCTTAATCAAGATGATAAGATATTGTTCGTGGAGCAAAATATCGTAGCATCTTTCAAGACACGAGTTATACACGGAGAAGGAGTCAACACATCAATCTATCAGGCAGGGAAAACACCTGAAGCACCTTTTACATTTCTATTCGTTGGACGTGTACTTTGGGATAAGGGCATCGGAGAGTTTGTGAGGGCTGCACAAGTTGTCAAAAAACAACACCCAAACGTACAATTTCATATACTAGGGCAACTAGGAGCTAATAATCCTGCATGTATCGGCATGGAGCAGATGGATGAATGGGAAAAAGGCGGAGTGATTAAATATTTAGGCGAGACGGATAATGTGATTCCATTTATTGAGAATGCTCATTGTATTGTTTTACCATCATACCGCGAAGGTTTATCACGAGTATTGCTAGAAGCCGCCTCTATGAAACGACCTATCATAGCATCGAATGTACCTGGATGTAAAGAAATTGTAGTAGATGGAGAGAATGGATTTTTATGCACAGCACAAGATGTTAGCAGTCTGATTGCATGTATGATGCATATGCTGTCACTCAAGGAGAATGAAAGACACCTATTTGGGGAGAGAGGCAGAGAACGAGTATTGCAACTCTATGATGAGCAAATAGTTATACAACGATACAAAGAGAAACTACAAGAATTATTGTAATGCCATGCTGAATATTTCAATCGTATTATACCATCCTAATTGGAAACAAATCGCAGACCTCACAGAGAGTCTATTGAATTATCCTCATGTGCATCACATCTATTGGGTGGATAATTCGGAATGTGCCACAAAAGAGTTGCCAATCTCCTCACCAAAAGTGCACTACATCGTTAATGATAAAAATATCGGTTATGGGGCTGCACATAATATAGCTATTCGGGCTAGTATCTATGACGACATCCCTTTGCACTTAGTGATTAATCCCGATATCATCATCACTCCTGACACCTTACCAACTTTGGTGACATTCATTCAGGAGCATCCTGAAATAGGATGCATCACACCCAAAGTGGTATATCCAAATGGACAACCACAATACCTCTGCAAACTACTTCCTACACCATTGGATGTTTTCGGACGACGTTTTCTACCCAAACGATGGATGGAACAGCGCAACCAGCGGTACGAACTCCGTCAATCTGGATATAATCGCATCATGAATATTCCTTATCTAAGTGGTTGCTTTATGCTCTTACGCACAGAGGCAGTACGCAAGGCCCGTTTGTTTGATGAGCGATTCTTTATGTACCCAGAGGATGTGGATCTCACACGCCGTATTCATAGAGATTATCTCACGGTGTTTTACCCACATACCACCATTATCCATAATCACGAACAAGCTTCGTACCGTAGCTTGCGCATGCTATGGATACACATGGTCAACATGTGCAAATACTTCAACAAATGGGGCTGGTGGAAAGACCCTGAACGAACATTGGTCAACCGACTAACAGTGGAAGAGTATTTAAATCATCTTGCTTGATCTACTCCTGCGGCTACTTCACGATAGGTGTGCAAACTCAGATTGTCGCTGACTATTTTGATTGAAGCCAAATGCTCAAAACCCATGCCTGCGATATACGCCAACTCCATGTCAAACACACAATCCTTGTAATCCGACTGTAGCACAAAATCCGTATTACTATAGCATACCGCAGAGATACATTGTTCTGGCGCACGCAGATAGGTTGCTGGCACAGATTTCAGGCACAACTCTGGTTCCGGATATTGCACAGCAGGATGATTCAAGCGTGATTCTGTAACGACCACTGCGGAACCTATATCAAAGTTCGCACTACCTGCATAACCAATATTGATCAACTGCGTATCACGAGGCAAATCACGCAAAGCGTGCATCAC
>JAFNUD010000035.1 GCA_017384225.1 Paludibacteraceae bacterium | reverse complement strand
GCAGAAGAAACCAATGAAACTTTCTTTCAATCGCTAAAAAAGACTTTCTACCAAAATCTCATAGAAGAAAATCGGTACCTATTGATTGTTGATGGTCTCAAAATCACCGCTTGGATATCGCTCTTCTCTATCCTCTTAGGTACGCTACTCGCCATTATCGTTTGTTGGATGAGTATGAGTCCATCTCTCACGCTGCGCTCCATAGCAAAAGTGTATATTAATATCATGCAAGGTACCCCCGTGTTGGTATTCCTATTGCTGATGTTCTATGTGGTATTAGCACAATCAGGCATGAGTGCAGTGATTGTGTCCATCATCACCTTCTCGATGAACTTTGCTGCATACGCCAGCGAGATTTTCAGGCACTCCATTGAGAATATTCCTCATTCTCAAACAGAGGCAGGTGTGGCATTGGGATTTACCAAAGCGCAGACCTTTATATATATCGTACTGCCTCAAGCATTACGACTGATTATGCCTAGTTACAAAGGCGAAGTAATATCCTTAGTTAAGACGACCTCTATTGTAGGATATATCGCTGTGGCGGACCTTACACAGGCAGGAGATATCATTCGCTCACGCACTTTCGACGCATTCTTCCCATTGATTTTGGTAGCCATTGTCTATTTCATTCTGGCATGGCTTTTCTCCAAAGTATTGGATATAATAGGCAACAAAATTCAAGAATACAAACATATCAAATGATATTTTATTAACGAACTATCATGTCAAAAATCACTATTACCCTCCAGTATATCCTACAAGCATGGCAAAAAAGCAACCTCATGCTGCGTATTTTAATCGGTATCATTATCGGTGCGGTACTCGCTCTTACGATACCAGGTCACAGTATCATTGCTATATTAGGTGACTTGTTTGTAGGTGCGCTCAAGGCTATGGCACCCGTGCTGGTGGCCATATTGGTGATGTCGTCCGTAGCTACTGCACGCAACAGCATAGGCAGCCGCTTCCGCACCATCATCTTGCTCTATATGCTCACTACACTCATGGCAGCGGTAATAGCAGTAGTAGGTAGTTTCCTTTTTCCAGTGAATATCGCATTGGTACATGTGGAAAGTGCTACAGGTTCCGCACCTGGACAACTCAGTGATGTCTTCCGAAATTTTCTGAATGGGATAATGAGCAACCCTATCACAGCAATAGCCAATGCCAATTATCTAAGTATCCTCTTCTGGGCTGTAGTCATTGGTTTAGCCCTGAAGGTGGTTGCCAGCGAACAGACGATTAGCAGCCTACACCATTGGGCAGAAGCTGTCTCGAAAGTGGTGGGATGGATTATCCAGTGTGCACCATTTGGTATTCTCGGTTTGGTGTATGCCTCTGTATCTACAAGCGGATTAGAGATCTTTACCACATACGGCAAACTCCTCTTGCTATTAGTGGGCTGTATGGTACTTGTGTCGCTAGTGCTCAATCCTATTATTGTGGGATGCATGCTTCGCCGCAACCCTTATCCGCTGGTGTGGCAATGCCTCAAAGAAAGTGCTGTAAGTGCCTTTTTTACTCGCTCCTCTGCGGCTAATATCCCTGTGAATATGGCACTATGCAAACGCATGGGAATAGACGAAGATTTCTATTCTGTCAGTATTCCACTCGGCAGTATCATCAATATGGACGGTGCTGCTATCACTATCACTGTCATGACGCTGGCGACTTGCCACACCTTGGGTATTGAGGCATCGTTTGGTAGTGCATTGTTGCTTAGTATTATTGCCACATTGGGTGCTTGTGGTGCTTCTGGCGTAGCAGGCGGATCGTTATTGCTGATTCCAATGGCATGTTCGCTTTTTGGTATCTCGAATGATATCGCCATGCAAGTGGTGGCTGTGGGCTTTATTATCGGTGTGGTACAAGACTCTGTAGAGACAGCCCTCAACTCCAGCGGCGATGCTCTTTTCACTATCGCTGCAGATATGCGCGAACGCATGAAGCGAAACAACTAATTTAGAATGGAGCATGGTATTGTAAAGAAAAGCATCAACAAATCTTCAGAGGTGTAGTTCGGATTGCTATCTGATAATATTTGCTTCAAGAGTTCCGTTGAAAATGGTTGCAATCGTATTTCAGCCGTTGCTCTACCAAATAGGGGTTCTTTCTTATCTCGAAAGATTTTCAACATCATCGAATAAACAGAACCACAAGCAATCAAATGTATATGAGCTTTGTCCTTATAAGTATCCCACACATCTTGTATCTCAGACATAATGGAAGGATTGATGTCATACAAGCGTTGAAACTCATCTATCATAAGTGTTAC
>JAFNUD010000067.1 GCA_017384225.1 Paludibacteraceae bacterium | reverse complement strand
ATGCAGCGAGCTCAAGGAAAAATGCTGCGTGAGTACTTTTCTGGAGTGCCTGTCGAAAATCTCAGCAAGAGATACGGTTATGCTATCCCAAAAATAAAGCAGTTGGCTTCTGAGTACAAGCAAGGAAAAATTGATATCTTTGATGATGTCAATAAACGTAAGATTGCTATGTCAATGATGTCTCACCAAGAAGAAGTTCAGATTCTCCAAGACAAGATCAAGGCATTGGAGCACGCGCTGAAGATGTCCAACATCAAGGCGGAAGGCTATGAGATCATGATGGACATCCTGAAAAAGGAGCATGGCATCGACTTGTCAAAAAAAGTCGAGGCCGAACAGTCCAGGAACTCAAAGAAAGGCACCCAGAAATAAGCCTGGGAGACCTGTGCCGACTGTTCGGCTTTACTCGTCAGGGTCTATGGAAGCAGGGACAATCTCATCTGATAGAGGAGATTGACGCTACTGCTATGTTGAACGAGGTTAAGGAAATACGCCGAGACATGCCTCGGTTGGGAGTACGTAAACTTCAAGTCCTCCTGTCTGAACGCGGGCATTATATGAGTAGAGACAAACTGTTTGACATCCTGCGTGACAGTGGTCTTCTTGTCAAGAGGAGTCATTCAAGAATCATCACGACATACTCAAGACATTGGATGAAGAAGTGGCCGAACCTGATCAAGGACATCATACCGAGCCGTCCATGCGAGGTCTGGGTAAGCGATATCACCTACATCGAGATCAATGATGGAAACGGGAAGTCGTTCATGTACCTCTCCCTTATTACCGATGCCTATACTCATGAGATCGTGGGCTATGCATTGCATCACTCGCTTGACACAGAGGGTCCTCTGAAGGCACTGAGGATGGCACTGTCATCTTTCCCGGTATCTTCTTTGAAAGGAATGATACACCACTCAGACAGAGGATGCCAATACTGCTGTCAGGACTATGTGAGAGTGCTTCAAGAGCACGGAATACTCATCAGCATGACAGACAATGGAGACCCATATGAAAACGCAATTGCAGAACGTGTAAACGGAATATTGAAAACGGAGTGGCTATACCACATGACACTCAACACTGCCCAACAAGCATGTGAGACCATTGATAGAATAATCTATCTATACAACAATGTTCGTCCTCATCAAAGTATCGGCTATATGACCCCTACTGAAGCAAGAGGTTCAGCAGGGGAACTTAACAAACTATGGAAAAACTACTGGAAGATACGTCACGATCAGCAACAGCCAGTCGGCGAGGAGAGCCCTTTGGGCGAGCTCCCCGCAGCCGATCTGAGCTGTAGCTGCCGGAAATCGTATACTCCGGCAGCGGTGATGACATAAAAAGTCCCGCAAATGTATATCTTTGCAGGACCATGTAAACTTATATCAGGACATCAAAGTCCTAACTTCTTATGGTTCAATAATCGGTAAACCTATATCAGGACAAGACATTTTCAGTTCACATCCCCACGCTTTCAGCGCACTTACCCATGCATTTCAGTCTTGATGTGCAGAAAATTGCATATCTGTTGACCTGTGGCAGATGTGTGCTTCTGTAGCTCTTTGTAAATCTCTATTTTTTCGTCAATAGAGAGGGTCGTGATTTTTCTGACTGTATGTCCGGGCATTTTCTTTTCCATATGCCTCATCATTTCCTTAAATGATTCCAGAGAGAATGAATCTCTGGATTCTTGGATATCGAATTCTTCTCCTGTGGTGGACTCCATGGCTAGTAGCATGGATTCATACGATTTGAAATGTGAGAGTAGTTCATCGTAATCAAATGGCAAATATAGATTAATGACATAATCGGTGAATTGCTCAAATTCGATGTCATTTAATTTCTTTAATGATACAAAGATTTTACAAGCAACATTTAGCACTGCTTGTATTGTGGATTACAAGAAAAACGAGCATACTTCTGAAATTGCTTACAATGGCAAAACAATTGATATTGCGCATAT
>JAFNUD010000004.1 GCA_017384225.1 Paludibacteraceae bacterium | reverse complement strand
AGGGCTAAGACCGCATAGATAAATTTCTTCTTTCTCATATTGTTAATCTTTTGTTTCTTTTTTCCTTGGTGAGCAGGTAGGCGGTCAAGCCATCCTGCCCTGAATTTTATTCGTTACCTTCTGATGCGACATTTGCAGTTCTCCACTCATCGGGTGTTTGTCCTGTAATTGTTATGAAGGCCTTCTTAAATGTATTAGGATGGGGATGACCAACTTTATATCCGATGTCGAAAATCGATAGTTCGGGATGGCTTTTCATAAGCTTCTGTGCCTCCTCCACTCGTAAACTGTTGAGCCATGCAGAAAAATTCATTCCTTCCACTGTGTTCACATAGTTCGACAGGTCGCTCGCGCTGATTCCTAATTCTTCAGCCACTTCGCACTTTTTCAATCCGTGGCGGTGATAGTGCTTATGCCTCTTCCATTCACTTACCTTCGTTTCTATTTCCTTTAATTTTTCTGCGTATGTCGGCAGGGGACGTTTTGTCATATAATGTTCCCATTCTGTATCCGGCATGATTATTTTCGTTTAATACTTTTATGTTACTATTCTGTTTATTAGTGAGCAGGAGAGGTATCATCCTCTGCCTGCCCTGAAAATTATTATTCCTGCATAGTAATAGACTTGAAGGTATATACGTGGTTTCCTCCTTGTATATTTGGTGCCTTCCAAGTCGCTGTACCATCATCATTTTGAGTAACTTGACTTTCCTTGTCTTTATTGAGCACAAGATTGATTTGCCCCGTCGGAGTATATACAAAGAGATTATTGTAAAGCGTAAAGTTTCCGGCAGCTGTAAGTTCCAGAGTCTCCAACTTTGAGCAATTTCCCCAAGGATAAGAGTCAATTGTAGTAGCCTTCGGTGCGGAGCAAGATACGAGATTATAATTATCCAAGAATGCCATGCCACCAATTGTCGTTACTTCAGGCAAGTCAAGAGTGCGAATGTCGCAATTATCGAATGCCTGTAATCCAATAGTAACCACCTTAGGTAGATTTACAGAAATCAGCAAAGAACTGTAAGCAAATGCATTCTCGCCAATCGTTGTTGCATTGGGAAGGTCGAGAGATGTCAATTTTGTGCCTTTTGTATACTCATTAAATGCAAATTTTCCAATAGTAACCACATTAGGCATATTGACAGCCTCCAAATTGGTACAAGCCGAGAAAGCATATTCTCCGATTGTTTCCACATCGGTAAGCGTCAGACTCTTGAGTTTGTCACCGGCTATATTTTTTTCATTATTATCAAAATAATTGACATAATCAAAGAATCCATACTCAGGAACCGCCTTTACGCCGCTGATAGTCAGATCGATGCTTCCTTCTGCAATATTAGCAGCAGCGAGGGCTATTGTAATGGCTGAGAACATTGTAGCATCTGCATCGGCAGCAAGGGTAATGGCAAGTTCAGTATGTCCGTAATCCAACGCTTTTGCCACGGTTGCATTAAGTTGCTCTGCTGTCATCGCTGTTGCGTCAAAGGTGTTAGGTATCACTTCCTCTGCCACACCGCCATCAATATCCTTTGTTGTCCAAGGTTCAACGTTCACTTTAGTGATAGAAATGGCATCTTTACCAACTTTCAACGAGAATTTGTAATGCTTGCCTGCTTCAAGACCGGTATTCGTCAAGAAAGCGTTGACAGGTACATTCAGAAAGGTCTGATGACGGTCGGAGTCGGATATTGTTACCGCCATCAAGTTTGTTTCAGGAGTATATGTGCCTGGGCAAACGATAGCTGTTGCAGCATTACCTCTAAGAACAGGTCGGATACCTCCGTTGACAGTAACGTACTCATCGCTGAGAGAATAGATGGTAGCACCGTAAAGGCATGGATCATCGCCGAACTGCGAAGTGAACTCCGTAACCTCAACCGTAATCTTTGCCAGCTTGTGCTCAAACGCAAGAGTGATGGTCTTGTCATCAGGCTTCACCATTGCGCTGGTGGAAGCTGTCATCCAGTCGGCAGCTGCTAACTCTTCTATAGAAATCTGATCTGTGGGCAAGGTGAACTTGTCGAACGATGCCGTAGCAGGATACCATGCCTGGAATTGGCTCTCTGCTGTACCGCCATTCCACACGAGAGCATCGGTAGTGGTCCAAGTGGTTCCATCAAAGGTATAGGTAGCGATATTCTTGGTCTCACGCAAAGTGTTCTGCACGCAGATCTCGTCGCCGTTGATAAAATTGGTAGCACCATCGGCTTCGTATGCTACACGGGTCTGAAGTCTGTCGATAGTTGCGTTGATCTTCACAGCATCGCCATCAGTCTGCGGACTGAAGTCTTCCTCTTGTGTACATGCAGCGAAGGTCAATGCCATGGCTGTAAGGACGATATATTTATTTGATGTCTTCATTGTTCTATATACGAATAATAGTTATCACTAAGATTATTACTCTGTTTCAAGGTCACCACCATCAACAGGTGTTCCCCATGATGCAGCACTGATGTCACCAATTGTCACAGTATCATGACCGATCTGGAGCTTGATGGTGTACTGGGTGCCTGCTGCCAAGCCATAAACTGTAACCTCCGCATCTTCCGAACTGATTACCGGACAATTGATATTGGTCTTGAACACACGGTCATCCTCCATAGTAATCACGATAGGAAATGATGTACAGCCGCTCATCGGG
>JAFNUD010000001.1 GCA_017384225.1 Paludibacteraceae bacterium | reverse complement strand
CTTGTTCTTTCACTTCCGCTACATCCTTTTGTAGTAGTTCCTTTAGTTCGTCCACGAACTGTTGTTTTTCATTTGCCATATCTGTAAAATAGTTACGCCCTTACGAGCGGGGTTCATAATTTGGCTGCAAAGTTACACTTTTTTTTGCAAATGTGCAAATTTATTTGTACCTTTGCAGCCAAATTTGATAATTATGGCAGAAAATCAACAAGAGTGGACGACAGAGATTCGTCCGAAAGATAGACTTTTAGCAGTAGATTTCAAGGAAATTTGGCGTTATCGTGACTTGATGATGCTCTTTGTAAAGCGTAATATCATTACGCAGTACAAGCAGACAGTATTGGGTCCATTGTGGTTCTTGATTCAACCGATGATGACAACCGTCATGTATATGGTGGTTTTTGGTGGCATTGCTAAAATTTCTACTGATGGATTGCCACAACCATTGTTTTATTTAGCTGGTATTAGTTTTTGGCAATATTTTGCTGATTGTTTAGGAAAAACTTCCAATACTTTTGTTAGCAATGCTGGTATTTTTGGAAAGGTGTATTTCCCTCGTTTGGTAACCCCGTTGAGCGATGTGATTAGCAATTTGCTACGCTTTGGTATTCAGTTTGGTCTATTCTTGGTGGTATATGCATACTACGCATTGTTTACTGATGTTCAGATACATACGAATTGGTACGCACTTCTCTTGCCTGTGTTGGTGTTGATGTTGGCTGGTTTGGCATTGGGTTTTGGTATTTTGTTCTCCAGTATGACTACTAAGTACCGCGATTTGCAATTGCTTTTGGGTTTTTTTGTGAGTCTGTGGATGTATGCTACTCCTGTCATTTATCCGTTATCTACTATTACCAACGATAAGTTGTTGCTTATCATGCAGCTCAACCCATTGACGGGTATTGTAGAGTTCTTTAAGTATGGTATGCTTGGCGTGGGATGCCACGAATGGTGGATGTTGGGCTATAGCTTTGGCTTTATGGTAGTGCTCCTCGCGATTGGTATCGTGGTATTCAACAAGGTGCAAAAGTCCTTCATGGATACTGTTTAATGAAGCTCTTTCCTAACTGCAAGATTAATATCGGTTTGCGCATAGTGCGCAAACGTGAAGATGGTTACCATGATTTGGAGACTATCTTCTATCCCGTCTATGGCTTGCACGATGAGTTGGAGGTAGAGCCTGCAGAAGAGTTCGCTTTCCTGCAAGATGGTTTGGTTGTTGATTGCTTACCTACGGACAACCTTATACATAAGGTGTACAAGCGCATGCAAGAGCATTTTCCGCAAATAGGCACTGTCAAAATCACTTTCAAGAAGAATATCCCTTTTGGTGCTGGCCTTGGTGGAGGTAGTAGCGATGCGGCACATATGGCTATCGCCCTCAACGAACTTTTCTCTCTCGGTCTTACTCATGAACAACTCGCAGAAGAGGTACGCCCTCTGGGCGCTGACTGCCCCTTCTTCATTTATAATACCCCCTGCTACGCCGAAGGCATTGGCGATAAACTATCACCTATTACGTTGGATCTGAGTGGCTTGCGCCTTGTGATGATCAAACCCAATTGTAGTGTCTCTACGAAGGAAGCCTATGCAGGTATAGTACGCTACCCTGAAGCGGAAGGGCACATCAAACAAGCATTGGCAGAGGGTCAGACCCTAACCGATATGTCTCCTTTGCTCATCAACGATTTTGAACAAACAGTCTTTCCTATTCATTCCGAGATTGCAGAAATAAAACAGCGCCTACTTTCAGCAGGCGCCTTGTATGCGGCCATGTCTGGCTCAGGTTCAACAGTCTTTGGTTTGTTCCAACACAATCCGGAAGGTCGTACCGATGCCCAATTGCGATTGCTTCACGAAGAGTTCGCCTCTATGGTAATCTTCGATGATACGCTTGCCTAAGCTCAATCCCAATCCCCAACCGCGTTTCTTGCTCGTGTAACCGGGCTGGAATATCCGTTTGAAGTTTCTGCGGTCGATACCTTTGCCAGTGTCGGTAATGTCAATATATATCTTGCCTTTCGCCTCTCGCCTTACCTCAATGGTGATACTCCCTTTGCCTTCCATTGAGTCAATGGCATTTTTGCATAAGTTTTCAATCACCCATTCAAATAGCGGTGCGCACAGCATCGTCCTTGCCTCTAACCTTTCGCCTTTAACCTCTAACCTATACTCTATCTTATTAGAGGTACGCGCACGCATGTAATCTACGGCTGATTGTAGTACGGGTAAGACTGCATGTTGTTCCAAAGTGGGTTGTGAACCTATCTTCGAGAAACGTTCGGCAATCATTTGCAAGCGGCGAATATCTTCATCCATCTGCGGTATAAAAGTATCGTTTGGGTATTGCGTTTTTAACAGCTCAATCCATGCGTTGAGCGATGAGATAGGTGTGCCTAACTGATGTGCAGTCTCTTTGGATAATCCCACCCAAAGAATGTTTTTTTCGCTTCGTTGGCTCATAATCAGTGCGATAGCTGCCATACCTGCCAATGCTATCATCACAAGAATCTGGATATAAGGGAAGTATGATAACCAGTTTAGTACGGTAGAATCTTCGTAGTAGATATATTGCATAACATCGCTGGATACACGTACTTCAATAGGTTCTTGCGTAGCGCGTAGCATGTTGATTTTGCTCGTGTAGAAAGCTTCGATATTGCGTTTGGGTTCTTTTACATTACGAGAGAGTAGGAGATTGTAATTGGTGTCCACCATATATACAGGGATGGTGGTGTTGCCTTCCATTACTTGTAATAGTAGGTCAATATTGTCATCCTCGTCGGCCAAAATGAGTTGACGAGTTGCTTCTGCCCATAGCTGGATTTTCTTTTGCTCCTCATGGGCAAACTGACCTACTATGTGGTTAGTAACCAACGAACTAATCACCACTACTGCTACAAGTAGTAGGACAACAATGATGTTGATTGTATTAGAATTGCGTGCGGTCATAAGAGTATGAACGATAAATTTCTGCGCAAAGATAGTACTTTTTTTTAATATACGCAAATTTGGCACGGAATTTGACACAGATAAAGTCAGACAAGTCAGATAAGTCGGACGAGTCATACAACTTTAACAATTTAATTAAACCTAACACCCAACTATGACAACTGGATCAAAAGTATTATTGGCTCTCATTGGTGGAGCAGTAATAGGAGCAACAGCAGCTCTGCTGGTGGCTCCGAAGCGCGGTAGCGAGCTGCGTGCAGAGATTGCGGCAATCGCTCGCGAGAAGTATTCACACATGAACTTGGACGAAATTTCCCGAGTCGTGGATAAAGTGATGAAACGCATCAAGAATGGCATGTGCAACTGCCATTGTAAAGCAGACATCGAAGCCGCCGTGGAAGATGCTGCAAAGAAGTAAAAACAATGCGCCGAAGGCACGTTACATGTTCCTATGGGACGTTTCATGCCTTCGGCATTTCATGTAAACCTTAATAACGCAAAGCATGTAACGTCGCAAAGCGACATGTAACGCGAAGCATATAACGTGTAACTATGAAAGATTTCTACAATCGGTTACTGACTGATATTCAGGAATATGGCAAGTTGCAATACAAACTACTACAAGTAAAGGGAATAGAGCAATTAAGCCGTTTGATAGGTGTGATTATCACGGTAGTGATGATTACGGCAATTGTGGTGATTGGACTCATTTTCCTCGCTATTGCTTTGGCGGCATGGCTCGAACAGTGGTTACCGATGTGGGCATCTTACTTGGTGATTGCAGGAGCTACGTTGCTTATCGCTATGATTGTCTATGGGGGCAGAATTTTATGGTTTGTTCGTCCTATAGAAAAGCATCTGAGCGAGATGATTTTGAATGATACTACACTACTAAAACGTCAAAAGCAATCTATTGATAACCAATCAACTATGCAGCGTGAGTTGTTGCGACGCGATATGAAAAATATCCAACAGGAATGGGAACTGTTGCAACGTATTTTGCAATTGATTCGGGGAATGATTTCGTAAGCGAATGGCGTAATTTAGGATACAATGTTTTACCTTTAAATTTAAGCAACCATGGATAATGTATCAATGATTCTCATCTCATTGGGTATGATAGCACTTTTTGTAGGTCCTTTCTTTATCATTAGTGCAATCAAAGATCGTAAAGAAACCCGTCGTAAGCAAAAAGCGAGTAAGTAATAAAACATAACAACTACAATTGTTTAACACCTATAGAGGTACAATTTTTTTCTTGAAATATGCAAGAAAAATCGCCCCGAAAAGCGATTTTTCTGTTTAGAGGAAAGCACTATGTGCCTATTGCTTAGGGTTTGATAGAATCGAACGGCTTAATAACAAGCTTTTAGAATACAGAGAACATCTTTGGATGTTAGTTGCTTATAGCCACCACCAAGGATAGTAGATTCGGCTATTAAAGGCAGCATATCTTCAGTTGTTCCTACCTCACGCAAAGTGGTAGGGATACCCAATTCCTTGATGAAGACCTCCAAACGGTTGATACCCTCCAATGCAATCGCTTCGTCGCCTTGTCCTTTGTCTTCTATGCCCCAAACCACTTTGGCATAGCGCACGAACTTATGCAAGCCGTCGCGGAATATATAGCGGTAATATGCAGGCGAGATGATGGCGAGACCAATGCCGTGTGCGCAGTCGGTATAAGCACCCAATTGGTGCTCAATCATATGCACTTCCCAGTCTTGGGTCTTGCTCAAACCGAGAATCTTATTCAAACCCATGGTAGCGCACCACATGATATTGCTGCGGGCTTCGTAGTCTTCTTGATTGACAATCGCCTTGCGCGAAGCGGAGATGAGCGACAGCATCAGTCCCTCCAAGAGGTAGTCGCTGGTGCAGTCGTCATCGCCAGAGAAGTATTGCTCCATGAGGTGCGAGAAGACATCAAAGATACCGCTAATCATCTGATACTTAGGTACGGAGTAGGTGTATTCAGGATTGAGAATAGAGAACTTAGGGCTGGCAATCTCCAATGGATAAACACGACCGATCTTTTCTTTGGTCTCCTCGTTGGTGATGACCGAACCGCCGTTCATCTCGCTACCTGTGCCCGCCATGGTGAGGATACTAGCTACAGGTACTACGGGGTTATTCACGCGCTCTTGATTGATGTAGTAGCGTTGCCATACATCGCCTTCGGCGTAGGCACCACAAGCGATACCCTTGGCGCAGTCGATGACCGAACCACCGCCTACAGCGAGGATGAGGTCGATGTTGTGCTCGCGCACAAGGCGAGCGCCTTCGAGGAGTTGGGTATAGCGAGGGTTGGCATTGATGCCTGCCAATTCCACGACATGCTTGCCTTCGGCTTGCAGGATGTGGATGACTTGGTCATAGAGACCGATCTTCTTGATGGAGGCTTTGCCATAGATGAGCAGGATGTTCTCTCCGTAGGCTTTGAGTTCGCTGGCGAGTTTGTTGATGGCATTCTTGCCAAAATGAATCCGTGTAGGATTCTGATAACTGAAATCGTATAACATATATTTCTGTGAGTTTATAGTTTATTGTTTATAGTTTAAAGGGTGGGGGGAGTGCGGCATAGCCGCTATTTCCTCGCCTTTACACTTTACACCTTTACACTCTACACTCTACACTCTACACTCTACACCGCTGCTCCGCTGCCCGCCCCATACCCTCTGATACGCTATTCGAGCTGTGTTATTTCGTGTGTAGATAATGCCACAACGGGTAAATTGGGCTTGCTTGATGAGGTGTATCATGCGTGCGTTGTCTTGGTGGGTGTCAATGCGGATATTGGGGCATTGTGCAGAACACCAATGGAGTACGAAAGGGAAGATACCTTGCTGCTGCCCATTTGAGGCAATACGATGGATGGTGCCGTAGAGTAGGGTGTCGTCTAACCATTGTCCATCTTCGATATCCGCATAGGTAGAGTCTTCGCCAATGATAAAGACAAAGGTGGCGCAGGGTTGACCATTATGCTCAACGATATAACTCACACCGTGCTGAATGTCGCTCTCAATTTGCTCGCGAGAGGGATAGCCATCGCCCCATTGGGTAGGATTGCCGTCAGCAATCATCTGCGCACGAGCATAGGCAAAGATAGCCAAAAGGGCATCAATGTCGGCATATGTGGTAGGGCGGATGGTCATGTGGATTATTCGGCTTGCAAAGTTATGACGGTTATTTCTGGTGGAACACCAAGGCGGACGGGTAGGGTGCAACCAAGGCCTGTATTGATATGGAGAGATTGCCCATCATTGTGATACCAGCCCTCAGACTCGGTGAACATGAGCGAGGAGAGTGGATAACCAAATAGGCGTATTTGTCCCGCGTGCGTGTGCCCGCTGAGGGTCAAAGGGATATCAGTCGTTGGTATAACCTCTCCTCGCCAATGCGATGGGTCGTGCGTTAGCAATATTTGTATCCCATCGCCTTTTGCCTCTAAACTGTAGCCCGTAGGGCGTCCTCTAAACTGTAGCGCAGCGTTCAGATCTCCTCGGGAGATAGTCTGAAATCCTTGTCCCTGACAAGATGTGTTATCCACGCCAATGATTTGCAGATAAGCGCTTTCCCGCTGAATGAGATCGAACTGATTACGAAGCAGTTGCCAATCTAATGTGTCGCGTTGATAGGCGGTTAGTTGATTGACTTTCTCTTCCTTTTTTGCGTCCGTAAGGCCATGATGGTATAGTGCAAAATCGTGGTTGCCGAGCACACTCATGATGCCATCTTTAGCATGCAGTTGGCGCAGGGTTTGGGTAAATGGAATAGCCTCCTCTACACCAAAACCAACGAAGTCACCTGTAAAGCAAATAAGGTCGGGTTGTTGGGCGTTGATAGTGTCGATTATGCGCTGTAAGAAAGCATGTGAATCGGCAAAAGAGGATAGGTGTAAGTCGCTGATATGTATAATCTTGTATCCGTTGAAGGCAGTGGGTACTTGCTGCGAATGGTAGGTGGTTTCGGTCACACGCAATTGCTTTCGCCCGAACCAATAGCCATAGAGCATGGTGCCGCAGAAGAGCAGCACGAGCGCCAATCCTGTATATGCAAATGGTGCAAAGGGCATGCTGTGGTGGCATAGGCGTGCTATGATCCAGCAGAGCAGCCATACTAGAGTAGGGCAGAGCAGTAGCACGATGATGCAGAATATGAGGAAGGATATAAACATGCGCAAAGGTACAACAAAAAATGCACATACGCAAGCAATCACGACGAATTTCTTCAAAAAAAAAGAAATCTTTTTGTTTATTATAAGGCGAAATATGCCTATTATGCTCGCATAAAATAGGCGTATTGAGACGGGTAATAGATGCGCAAGCATTGAAGAAATGTCGTGATTACTTAGCAACAACCTCTACTTTTT